>DQGF01000079.1:0-6014 GCA_003525045.1 Pseudomonas sp.
GAGCAAGCCCGCTCCCACATTTTGATCTTCAGTGGTCACATAATTTGTGAACACCAGAGATCAAAATGTGGGAGCGGGCTTGCTCGCGAAGACGGCATCAAAAACAACGCATCAATCAGCGCCGACATCTCCTTGATAAAACAGCGAATACCCTATCTGCCCCACCGCCTCATTCATCAACTGCCCGCTTTGCCAGAGAGCCTTGAACTCCGGCAGCCAGCCACCCAGCGGCCTAGCATTGTCCACGCCCAAAAACCCCATCGGCGCCGGCACCACTTCAAACCCTGCCTGCTGAAAACTCCAGACCGCTCGCGACATGTGCGAGGCGTGAGTCACAAGCACTACACGCTTGATACCTTCGGGCAATAACACTTCGGCGCTGAACTGCGCGTTCTCCCAGGTTGTACGACTGCGCCCTTCCTGCCAACGCACGGACACGCCGAAATCATCGCGCAATGAGTCCGCCATCAACCTGGCTTCGGTCGGCGGCGTGCCGTAATGCAGGCCGCCGCTGGTCAGGACCGGCAAGCCCGACGCCTTGGCCAGCCGCGCCGCATAACGCTGGCGCTCCAGGCCTATACCGGTCGGCTGGTCGGCACCCCAGGCCGGATCCCCACGTTCGCGTCCCGACCCCAGCACCACGATCGCATCCGCATGCTGACCCAGTGTTGCCCATTCATTTCGAGCCAGCGGCGGTTCGCGCTCAAGCGCCTTGGCGCTCCACTCCACCACCACCGGCAGACTCATCAGCCAGAAGCCGCCCGCGCCCAAAGCAAAACACAGACCCGCCAGCCGCGGCCTTGAGCGGCGCAACCACCAGGCAAGCAGCAACAGCAGCAACAGAATGCCGGGGGGCAGTAGAAGTTGTTTAATGAAATAACGAAAAGGCATCGAGCATCTCCAGAGATGCCCGAAGCCTAAGTGGGTTGACGCAATGCGACAACAAATGCGAAAGGACTATGCTTCAAAAAACCATATTTCATGGCTTCAAGGGTCTTTACTTGAATTGCAAAGACCGGACCTTTACCGCGTCCCTGCCTGGTGCCTTGTCCTTGAGCCAGATGATCTTGGCCGAACGTGGTGCGTCGAGTTGCTTCACTGCTTCTGACAAGCATCCGTGTGATTCACGTTCACTGCGATCCAGATACGCTTTGACCAGTGCAAACTCTGCGGGGCTCAGGCCACGCAGTTCCAGCTCCAAGGGGCGCTCATCGCGCAGCCGGTCAGCGGTTTTGGCCGCGTCCAGGGCTATTCCCAGACGATCGATCAGTCTTTCGTACAGCTCCGGTTTTGTAACTTTTTGCCGTGACTCAACCATCCCTCACCTCATTGAAGATAAGACTCGCTCCCCTTTTAGAGCTTAGCTTCCATGCACAAACCGGCTGGGCGCCGCGACCAACGGCCCTCGCGGCGGTTTTTGCAAGGCCTGCGGCAGTAATCAGGGTTTCCCTCGGTAGAGTGCGGTCATGTATGCTACGGCGCTTCCTGTAACTCCACTTCCAGCTCGCCTGGACACCGAAGCGCCGATTTGGCGCAATCACCGTCCAGCGTGTATCGAAGAGGATTAGGCCACCCCTATTCAGTTCAAAAGTAGCCATGCACGAACAATATCAGCCCCGTGAAATCGAAGCCGCCGCCCAGTCGTTCTGGGACGAGCAAAAGTCCTTTGAAGTCAGTGAACAGCCAGGCAAGGAGACTTTCTACTGCCTGTCGATGTTCCCTTACCCCAGCGGCAAGCTACACATGGGGCACGTGCGCAACTACACCATCGGCGACGTGATCTCCCGCTACCAGCGCATGCAAGGCAAGAACGTCCTGCAACCCATGGGTTGGGACGCCTTCGGCATGCCGGCGGAAAACGCCGCGATGAAGAACAACGTAGCGCCCGCCAAGTGGACCTACGAAAACATCGCCTACATGAAAACCCAGCTGCGCAGCCTGGGCCTGGCGGTGGACTGGTCTCGTGAAGTGACCACCTGCAAGCCGGATTACTACCGCTGGGAACAATGGCTGTTCACTCGCCTGTTCGAAAAAGGCGTGATTTACAAAAAAAGCGGCACCGTGAACTGGGACCCGGTCGATCAGACCGTGCTGGCCAACGAACAGGTGATCGACGGTCGCGGCTGGCGTTCCGGCGCGCTGATCGAAAAGCGCGAAATCCCGATGTACTACTTCAAGATCACCGCCTATGCGGATGAGCTGCTGGAAAGCCTCGACGATCTGACTGGCTGGCCTGAACAGGTCAAGACCATGCAGCGCAACTGGATCGGCAAATCCCGCGGCATGGAAGTGCAGTTCCCGTTCGACGTCGCTTCCATCGGCGAAGCCGGCGCGCTGAAAGTCTTCACCACCCGTCCGGACACCCTGATGGGCGCGACCTACGTGGCCGTCGCCGCCGAACACCACCTGGCCGCCCTGGCCGCACAGAACAACCCTGAGCTACAAGCGTTCATCGCTGAATGCAAGGGCGGCAGCGTCGCAGAAGCCGACGTTGCCACTCAAGAGAAAAAAGGCCTGCCGACCTCGCTGTTCGTCGAGCACCCGCTGACCGGTGAGAAACTCCCGGTATGGGTCGCCAACTACGTGCTGATGCATTACGGCGACGGCGCGGTCATGGCGGTTCCGGCTCATGACGAGCGGGATTTCGAATTCGCCCACAAGTACAACCTGCCGATCAAGTCCGTGGTGCGCACCAGCTCCGGTGACACCAACCCGGCACCTTGGCAGGACGCTTACGGCGAACATGGCACGCTGATCAATTCCGGTGAATTCGACGGCCTCGACTTCGCAGGCGCGTTCGACGCCATGGAAGTCGCGTTGATCAAGAAAAACCTCGGCGCCTCGCGCACCCAGTTCCGCCTGCGCGACTGGGGCATCAGCCGCCAGCGCTACTGGGGCTGCCCGATCCCGATCGTCCACTGCGATACCTGCGGTGATGTGCCGGTCCCGGAAGATCAACTGCCGGTCGTGCTGCCGGAAGACGTCGTTCCGGACGGCGCGGGTTCGCCACTGGCGCGCATGCCCGAGTTCTATGAGTGCCAGTGCCCGACATGCGGCGCGCCGGCCAAGCGTGAAACCGACACCATGGACACCTTCGTCGAGTCCTCGTGGTACTACGCCCGTTACGCCTCGCCGCACTATGAAGGCGGTCTGGTGGAAAAATCGGCGGCCGACCATTGGTTGCCAGTGGATCAGTACATCGGCGGCATCGAACACGCCATTCTTCACCTGCTTTACGCGCGCTTCTTCCACAAGCTGATGCGCGATGAAGGCCTGGTGAGCTCCAATGAGCCGTTCAAGAACCTGCTGACCCAGGGCATGGTGATCGCCGAGACTTATTATCGTCGCGAAGCCAACGGTGCCTACACGTGGTTCAACCCGGCGGACGTCGAACTCGAACGCGACAGCAAGGCCAAGGTGATTAGCGCCAAGCTGATCGCAGACGGCCTGCCGGTGGAAATCGGTGGCACTGAGAAGATGGCCAAGTCAAAGAACAACGGCGTTGATCCACAATCGATGATTGACCAGTTCGGCGCAGACACCTGCCGCCTGTTCATGATGTTCGCCTCGCCACCTGACATGAGCGCGGAATGGTCCGACTCCGGAGTAGAAGGCTCGCACCGCTTCCTCAAGCGCGTCTGGCGTCTGGCTCAAGCCCACGTCATTCAGGGCTTGCCGGGCAAACTGGACGTCGCCAGCCTGAACGACGAGCAGAAAGCCATTCGCCGCTCGATCCACCAGGCCATCAAGCAGGCCAGCCACGACGTCGGCCAGAACCACAAATTCAACACCGCCATCGCCCAGGTGATGACGCTGATGAACGTGCTGGAAAAAGCCCCGCAAGGCACCGAGCAGGATCGTGCACTGGTTCAAGAAGGTCTGGAAACCGTTACGCTGTTGCTGGCACCGATCACCCCGCACATCAGCCATGAGCTGTGGCATTGCCTGGGTCACGCCGATCCGGTAATCGACGCCGGTTGGCCCGTGCTGGACGAAAACGCTCTGGTGCAGGACAGTCTGCAGCTCGTCATTCAAGTGAATGGCAAGTTGCGTGGCCACATCGAAATGCCGGCCAGCGCCAGCCGCGAAGACGTCGAAGCCGCCGCGCGGGCCAACGAGAACGTACTGCGCTTTGTCGACGGCCTGACTATTCGTAAAGTGATCGTAGTGCCCGGAAAACTGGTCAATATCGTCGCCAGCTAATTGGATCAGGCGCCAGCTCAAGCCGGGCGCCGAGTAAAACCTTTCGGGCCGCAAGATCGGCCCACATGGTTTCAAGGGGAGCAACAAGATGATCAAACGCAATTTGCTGGTGATGGGCCTCGCCGTTCTGCTGAGCGCCTGCGGTTTCCAGCTGCGCGGTACCGGCACCACTGAACTGGCGATCAAGGAACTCGACCTGAGCGCCCGGGATGCCTACGGTCCGACCGTAACCCAAATGCGTCAGCTGCTGGAAAGCAGCGGCGTCAAGCTCTACAGCGGCGCCCCTTACAAGCTGGTGTTGACCGGTGAACAGGAAAGTCAGCGCATCCTCAGCTACGCAGGCGCCGGTCGGACTGGCGAGTATCAGATCAGTACAGTGCTCAGCTATGACATCAATGGCCAAGGCAACCTGCCGCTGTTGAGCGACAAGCTCGAAGTGCAGAAAGTCTTTATCCACGATGGTAACAACCTGGTGGGTTCCGACCAGGAAGCCAATGACGCTCGCAAAGAGATGCGTCGTGAACTGGTTCAACGCATGATGCTGCGCCTGCAGCAGCTGACCCCGACTCAGCTGGAGCAGCTGCAACAGACCGCCGAAACCCGCGCCAGGGCTGAAGCCGCGGCATTGGAAGCAGCGCAGAAGGCTGAAGCGCAAACGCCGCGTCAGTCGCCTGTCGAACTGCCGCAGCAGTAAGCCTTACGGGGCGCTCCGGCGCCCCGTTCGCCCCCGCCTATGAAACTCGCCCCCGCCCAACTCGCCAAGCACCTGCAAGGCACCCTCGCGCCGGTCTATATCATCAGTGGCGATGACCCATTGCTGTGTCAGGAAGCTGCCGACGCTATTCGTACCGCCGCTCGCCAACAAGGTTTCGACGAACGCCAGGTCTTCGCCGCCGATGCCAGTTTCGACTGGGGTACGTTGTTGCAAGCCGGTGCGAGCATGTCGTTGTTCGCCGAAAAACGCCTGCTGGAACTGCGCCTGCCGTCCGGCAAACCGGGTGACAAAGGCGCTGCCGCGTTCATCGAGTACTGCTCACGTCCGGCGCAGGATACGGTGTTGTTGATCAGCCTGCCCAAGCTGGACGGCAGCGCGCAGAAAACCAAGTGGGGCAAGGCACTGGTTGAAGGCCAGCACACCCAGTTCGTGCAAATCTGGCCGGTGGATGCCAATCAGTTGCCGAGCTGGATCCGTCAACGGTTGTCCCAGGCTGGACTATCCGCCAACCAGGACGCCGTGGAACTGATCGCCGCACGGGTCGAAGGCAACCTGCTGGCCGCCGCCCAGGAAATCGAAAAGCTCAAGCTGATGGCCGAAGGTGGACAGATCACCGTTGAAACCGTGCAAGCGGCGGTGGCCGACAGTGCGCGCTTCGATGTCTTCGGCTTGACCGATGCCATTCTCAACGGCGAAGCGGCGCATGCCCTGCGCATGCTTGAAGGATTACGGGGTGAAGGCGTCGAGCCACCGGTGATTCTCTGGGCCCTAGCCCGGGAGCTGCGCCTGCTGGCCAACCTGTCGTTGCAGTACAGCCAGGGTGTGCCGCTGGACAAGGCCTTCAGCCAGGCCCGACCGCCAATCTGGGACAAACGCAAACCGCTGATGAGCAAGGCCTTGCAACGCTACTCGGCGCAACGCTGGGCGCAGTTGTTGCTGGAAGCGCAGCGGATCGACGCACAGATCAAGGGCCAGGCCGCGGGTTCGCCGTGGATGAGTTTGAGTCGGTTGTCGTTGTTGATGGCTGGACAGCGATTGACGCTGCCTGCTGAGTAAGGCTTTAGACCGCGTAACGGCCATTCGCGGGCAAGCCTCG
>DQGF01000079.1:6373-8129 GCA_003525045.1 Pseudomonas sp.
CGGCGATCCGACTTGCCCGCGAATGCCTCCGAAAGGTCCTACACATCGCAGGGACTAGACAGAACCCCAAACTCAGCCGAGGATTTGCCCCGCAAAACCCACTCACTTGCGAGAAATCATCATGAGCAAAAAGCCATCCAAGCATGGCCCGAACAAGGCCAAATCCCTCATCGCCCAGCCACTGTTCCGCAGCCGTCAGGAACGAGCCGGCAAAGGCAAAGGCAGCTACCGCCGCGAAGCCTTCCAGTCTGACAACTGGGAGGCTTCTTACTTTCTGGCGGCCTGAAAGGCAAGCAACCGCTCAACATGTTAAGGTCTGCACCTGATTCGTATTCCCTGGACCTGTGCATGCCCCTTCGTCTTTCCCGTCGTTGGCACCTTCGCCAACTGATAGCTGCCTCCAGCCTCATTTTGCTAGTCGCCTGCGCGGAAAAACCGACCGCCGCCGACGCCCAACCGCTTCAGACCCTCCCCGTCGCGACAGCCCCTGCGGTAATTCCGCCCGTGGTGCCGACCGGTGACAACCTCGACATCCAGCCGACCCAGACCTTCGCCGAATGGCAGGCGGGTTTCCGCAAGGACGCTCTGGCCGCCGGCATCCGCGCCGATCTGTTCGACCGCGCCTTTGCCAATGTCAGCCTGGACACCAGTGTGATTCGCGCCGACCGCAGCCAACCGGAATTTGCCCGCCCGGTGTGGGAATACCTCGACGGCGCCCTTTCGCCGTTGCGGGTACGCAAAGGCCAGGCGCTGGTCAGCCAATATGCCGACATCCTGCAAAGCATCGAGCAGCGCTACGGCGTCGATCGTCAGGCACTGGTTTCGGTGTGGGGCATGGAAAGTAACTTCGGTCAGTTCCAGGGCAGCAAATCGGTGATCAACTCCCTGGCGACCCTGGCCTATGAAGGTCGGCGTCCCGGGTTCGCCCACGCGCAACTGATTGCCGCACTACAAATCCTGCAACAGGGCGATATCGAACCGGAGGCGATGCTCGGTTCCTGGGCCGGGGCCATGGGCCAGACCCAGTTCATCCCGACCACTTACAACACCCACGCGGTGGACTTCGACGGTGATGGCCGGCGCGACATCTGGGGCAGTCCTGCCGACGCGCTGGCCTCGACCGCGCACTACCTGCAAAGCTCGGGCTGGCAGAAAGGCCAGCCGTGGGGCTTCGAAGTGCAACTGGCCAGTAGCTTCAACTACGTTCTGGCCGATGGCACGATGCGCAAGAGCGTTGCCGAATGGCTGCAACTGGGCGTCACCCTGCCCAATGGCGCCCAGGTTCCGCCAGGTTCCGAACAGCTGTCCGCGGCCCTGCTGCTGCCAGCCGGTTATCGCGGCCCGGCGTTCCTGGTCCTCGACAACTTCCGCGCGATCCTCAAGTACAACAACTCGTCGTCCTACGCTTTGGCCGTCAGCTTGTTGTCCGAGCGTTTCAACGGTGCTGGCCTGATCAGCGGCACTTGGCCGAAAGATGATATGCCGCTGAGCCGTACCGAGCGGATCGAACTGCAAAGCCTGCTGAGTGCGCAGAACTACGATGCGGGCACCGCCGACGGCATTATCGGTGCTAACACCCGTAAAGCGATCCGCAGTGCCCAGCAGACGTTTGGCTGGCCGGCGGATGGGTATCCGACGCACAAGTTGCTTGAAGGGCTGCGTAACCGCTAAAAGCTTCGCGGGCAAGCCTCGCTCCTACAGGTTTGGGGGGCGCTGTGAATTTCATGGTTGCCAAAAACCTGTAGGAGCGAGGCTT
>DQGF01000079.1:8439-8689 GCA_003525045.1 Pseudomonas sp.
GAGCGAGGCTTGCCCGCGAAGACCGACTGTCAGACGCTGACGAACTATCGCCTGACGACTACATCCTGCTCCAACACCAACTCCTTGTTCCCCGCATCCAGCCGCACCAACGCCCCCATCGGCAACATCAGGTTCGGATCACAATGCCCGCTACGCCACCCGGACAGCACCGGTATCCGCAACGGCGCGAATGTCTGCTTGAGCAAGCGCTCCAGCGCAGCGACATCGACCCCCGCCACATCCCCCACCA
>DQGF01000079.1:8976-19986 GCA_003525045.1 Pseudomonas sp.
CAGCGACACCGCCCCCCGCCACATCCCCCACCAGCACCCCGCGCAGCTTGCCCAGCGTGCCCGCCAGCCGCAGATGGGTCAGTAGACGGTCTATGCGATACAGCGGCTCGTTGATGTCCTCGATGAACAGGATGACGCCCTCGGCATCCATTTCATAAGGCGTGCCCATGGTCGCGGCGATCATGGACAGATTGCCGCCCAGCAAGCGTCCGTGAGCGATGCCAGGCTCAAGGGTGGTCAAAGGGTAGGCCACGGGGTGCGCCAGCACGTTGCCGGCCTTCACCTGCCCTCTGAGCAGGTTGAAAAACGACGACTCGGTAGGTTTTTGCTTGTCGCCCAACAGATCCGCGTTGAGCATCGGACCATGAAAGGTGACGAAGCCCGCATAACGACTGATTGCCAGGTGCAACGCGGTGATGTCGCTGTAGCCGATGAACGGCTTGGCATTGTTGCGCAGCAGTTCGAAGTCGATGCGATCGAGCAACCGTGGCGTACCGTAACCGCCCCGAAGACAGATAATCGCATCGACCTCGCTGTCGGCAAATGCGGCGTGCAGGTCATTGAGCCGCACTTCGTCGCTACCGGCCAGGTAGCCATCGCGCTCGTACACTCCGGGATACACCCGCAGCGAATACCCGCGAGCGCGCATCCAGGCGAAGGCTTTGTCGGTGTCCAGCGCTGCGGGACCGGCGGGCGCGATGACGCCGATCAGCCCTTGCGACGGCAAAGCCGGAACAGGCGCGTGAGGACAAAGGGTGTGGGTCGGTCGAACGGTCATCCATGAATCTCCCTGCGTGAAAGCGACACGCACACAGTAGTCAGGAACGGGGACAAACAGAAGAGGGTCAGTCGCCCCGCAGGTTGCAGGAAAAAACGGTAATGGCCGTAGGCCGGGCAAAAAAACGCCCGCAAGACGGAAAATCCTTGCGGGCCCTTTTTCACATCGCGATCAGGACGACATCAGCTCGGCCTTGACCAGTTTGGCCTGCTCGTCGGCGTGGTACGAAGAGCGTACCAGTGGGCCGGAAGCGACGTTCTTGAAGCCCATCTTGTAACCTTCCTCGGCGAACCAGGCGAAGGTGTCCGGATGCACGAAGCGCTGCACCGGCAAGTGGCTGCGGGACGGTTGCAAGTACTGGCCCAGGGTCAGCATGTCGATGTCGTGCTCGCGCATGCGCTTCATGACTTCGATGACTTCTTCGTCGGTTTCGCCCAGACCCAGCATCAAGCCGGACTTGGTCGGAATGTGCGGCATCATTTGTTTGAAGCGCTGCAGCAGGGTCAGCGACCACTGGTAATCCGAACCCGGACGCGCAGCCTTGTACAGACGCGGTACGGTTTCCAGGTTGTGGTTGAACACATCCGGCGGCTCGGCAGCAGTGATTTCCAGCGCGACGTCCATGCGCCCACGGTAATCCGGGACCAGGGTTTCGAGCTGCACGTTCGGCGACAGTTTGCGGATCTCGCGGATGCAATCGGCAAAGTGCTGGGCACCGCCGTCACGCAGGTCGTCGCGGTCAACCGAGGTGATCACCACGTATTTGAGTTTCAGGTCGGCAATGGCGATGGCCAGGCTTTGCGGTTCGTTGACGTCCAGAGGCTTTGGACGACCATGGCCGACGTCGCAGAACGGGCAGCGACGGGTGCAGATGTCACCCATGATCATGAAGGTCGCGGTACCGCCGGAGAAGCACTCGCCCAGGTTCGGGCAGGATGCCTCTTCGCACACGCTGTGCAACTTGTGTTTGCGCAGCAGGGCCTTGATGCGGTCGACTTCCGGGGAAATCGGGATACGCACGCGGATCCAGTCGGGTTTCTTCGGCAGTTCGGTGGTCGGGATGATCTTCACCGGGATACGTGCAACCTTCTCGGCGCCGCGCAGCTTGACGCCGGCTTCAACCTTGGCACGCGGGGCCGGACGCTCGGTGACATCCAGCGTCGGGATCATGGTTTGCACTGCATCAGTAGTCATATCAGTCGATTCCGCCCGTTAGGGTCGTCTGCTCAGCATAGTCGAGGTGTTTGACGAGCTGCGCGCGCAGCCGGGCACTTACCTCGGCAAATTCAATCGATCCTGCGTGATCGCTCAGCTGGGTCATCGCCAGCCCGGCGTAGCCGCAGGGATTAATCCGTCGAAACGGTTCCAGGTTCATATCCACGTTCAAGGCCAGGCCATGAAAGGAGCAACCGTGGCGGATCCGCAGACCCAGAGAAGCGATTTTCGCACCGTCTACGTAGACACCCGGCGCATCCGGCTTGGCCGCGGCAGTGACGCCATAGCTGGCCAGCAACTCGATCAGGCATTGTTCCATGCGACTAACCAGATCCCGCACGCCGAAACCCAGCTTGCGCACGTCGAGCAACAGATAGGCCACCAATTGGCCCGGACCGTGGTAAGTCACCTGACCACCGCGATCGACCTGCACCACCGGGATATCCCCCGGCAGCAACAAGTGCTCGGCCTTGCCAGCCTGGCCCTGGGTGAATACCGGCGGGTGCTCGACCAGCCAGATCTCGTCGGCGGCATCGCTGCCGCGTTCGTTGGTGAAACGCTGCATGGCATGCCAGACCGGCTCGTAAGCCATCTGGCCGAGATCACGAAAGCCCAGCGTGCCAGACATCACAGCACCATGTGCACAAAACCGGTAGCCCGCAACTCGCTGTTGATGTCGTACAGCTGTTCCTGGCCGGTGGCGATGATGTGCAACTGGATGGTCGTGTACTTACCGTTGGTGCTCTGGCGCTCGGCCAGGGTCTTGTGGTCAACGGTCGCATGTTTTTCAAGGATCGCAATGATCCTGTCCTTGAAACCCACACCGGTATCGCCGATCACCTTAATCGGGTAATCCGCGCAGGGGAATTCGATCTTTGGCGCCTTTACTTCGGTATCTGTCATGGCGTAACGGCCTCGTAAGCCGTGGCAACGGACATGGCCCCGCTCCGGATTGGAGCGGGGCCATGCAGGTCCACACTATTTCAGTTGAACAAGCCGTAGAAGAATAGACGGATGCTATCCCACATGCGGCGGAAGATACCACCCTCGTCGACTGCGTCGAGGGCGATCAGGTCGGCACTGTGCACCACCTTGTCCTCCAGCTTCACTTCGACTTTACCGATCACGTCGCCCTTGGCGATTGGCGCGATCAGTTGCGGGTTCATGGTCATGCTGGCGGCGAGCTTTTTCAGCTGGCCTTTTGGCAGGGTCATGGTCAGGTCTTCAGCCAGGCCGGCCTTGACTTGATTGGTGGTGCCTTTCCAGACAGGTGCCTGAGCCAGCTCGGCGCCTTTTTGATAGAAGGTCTGGGTTTCGAAGAAGCGGAAACCGTAAGTCAGCAGCTTCTGGGTTTCGGAGGCACGAGCGACTTCGCTGTTGGTGCCGAACACTACGGCGATCAGGCGCATGCCATCACGTACAGCCGAAGACACCATGCAGTAGCCGGCTTCGTCGGTGTGGCCGGTTTTCAGACCGTCGACGGTCTTGTCGCGCCACAGCAACAGGTTACGGTTAGGTTGCTTGATGCCGTTCCAGAAAAACTCTTTCTGCGAGTAGATCGCGTAGTGAGCCGGATCTTCGTGGATGATCGCGCGAGCCAGCACGGCCATGTCATGAGCCGACGAGTAATGCTCAGGGTTCGGCAGGCCGGTCGGGTTCATGAAGTGGCTGTTGGTCATGCCCAGGTCGGCCACGGTTTTGTTCATCATGTCAGCGAACGCATCTTCGCTGCCGGCGATGTGCTCGGAAAGCGCAACACTGGCGTCGTTGCCCGACTGGATGATGATGCCGTGCAGCAAATCACTGACGGTGACTTGCGAGCCGACCTTGATGAACATCCGCGAACCGCCGGTGCGCCAGGCGTTTTCGCTGACGGTCACCGGGTCGTTTTCACCGATCTGGCCACGACGGATTTCCAGCGTCGCGATGTATGCGGTCATCAGCTTGGTCAAGCTGGCCGGTGGTAGACGCTGGTCGCCGTTGTTCTCGACCAGCACGTTGCCACTGCTGGCGTCCATGAGCACATAGGATTTGGCCGCCAGTTGTGGTGGCGACGGCATCATCTCGACCGCGAACGCGGCAGGCGAGAGGAGCAGCGGGACTAGCAGGCACAGGCGTTTGGCAAAGGTGGTGATGTTCATCCGTCTCTCGAAATCGCTAATGGAAACTGCCCTAGGGCAAAACTAATCAGACAGCTTTCTAACAGGCTGTCGCGTGTTCAGTTGTTCACTCAGAGCCCTTGCCGGGCTTTTGTTGTTCAACGAGCCAACAACCAGGTTCACCCCCCAAGACCGCAAGCGAACCGTCAATCAAGTACTACGAGTTACTCGGCAGTGACCAGGCTCGGTGAACCGAGATTGGCCAGGCGAACGCTGTTCTGCACTTGCTGGATTTCACCCGGCGAGCCGATCGGCCCCAGGCGAACCCGATGCAGTGTCTGTTGATTACGCACGATCGAGCTGATGAACACCGGAGCGCTCACCATCCCGCTCAGCTTCGATCTCAGGAGTTCTGCAGCGTCCGGGTTGGCGAACGCGCCCACCTGCAGATACTGGCCAGAGGCTGATGCAGAAGCGTTTTTTTTTGCATCGACCTGCACCGGTACGACGGCCGCGGCGTGTTGCTGCGGCGGTGGCGTCCATTGCTCAACGGTGCCGGCCGAAGCCGTAATCACCGGGGCGTTATTTTGCGCGATTTTCGGCTCGTTAAGCATCAAAGGCGCCGGACGCCCTTTGGCTGCCCACCATTGCTGCGGGTCGATGCCTTCGACCTTGACCCGCGCCGTGCCGGTTTCGGCATAACCGAGCTTCTTGGCGGCGGCATAGGACAAGTCGATGATTCGGTCGGAGTAGAATGGTCCGCGGTCGTTGACCCGCAGGACCACGGTCTTGTTGTTGTCCAGGTTGGTGACCCGAACGTAACTGGGCAGTGGCAAGGTCTTGTGTGCGGCGCTCATGCCGTACAGGTCATAGACCTCGCCATTGGCGGTGTTCTGGCCGTGGAATTTGGTGCCGTACCAGGACGCCGTGCCCGATGCGACGTAGGTCCTGGATTCTTGCAGCGGGAAATAAGTCTTGCCCAACACGGTATACGGGTTGGCTTTATAAGGACCGCTGTGCAGGGTCGGCGTAGCATCAGGAATGCGTGATACGTCGACGTCCCACCATGGCGCGCCGTCTTTGTGGGCGCGGTTGATGTCCAGGCCTGGCGTTGCGCGCACGGCGGTGGTGGTGGTGGAAGAAGACTTTGGCGCCGGCGAGCGGCTGGTCGAACAACTGGCGACCAGCACCGCCAACGCGGCGAATGCCATAAGCTTCAGGGGTTTATTCATAGGCAATGCCCGCATTACTTGACGCCCCGTGCTTGGACCAGCTGTTCAGACAGTTGATGTACGGCCATGGCGTACATCACACTGCGGTTATAACGCGTAATCGCGTAAAAATTCGTCAGGCCCATCCAGTATTCAGGACCATTGTCGCCTTCCAGGCGGAATGCCGTGACCGGCATATCATCGCGCAGCGCATCATGACTTGACCACCCTAGCGCCCGCAACTCCCCGACGGTTTTTGTCGGTTCGATACCGGTGGTCAAACCTTCGTCCACCTGCTCGCCACGCACATCGGCGCGGCTGACCACGGGTTCGCCGGCCACCCAGCCGTGACGCTTGAAATAACTGGCGACGCTGCCAATGGCATCGTCCGGGTTGTTCCAGATGTTGATGTGGCCATCACCGTCAAAGTCCACCGCGTAGGCGCGAAAGCTGCTCGGCATGAACTGCGGCAAGCCCATCGCCCCGGCGTAGGAGCCCTTGAGGGTCAACGGATCGACCTGCTCTTCACGGGCCAGCAGCAGGAACTCACGCAATTCCTTGCGGAAGAATTCGGCACGGGGAGGATAGTCGAAACCCAGGGTCGACAAGGCATCGACCACCCGGAAATTTCCGGTATTGCGTCCGAAAAAGGTTTCAACACCAATGATCGAAACAATAACCTGCGCCGGCACGCCGTATTCCTGCTCCGCGCGAGCCAGTACCGCCTCGTGCTGACGCCAGAAGTCCACACCACGGGCGATGCGCGCGTCCGTGATGAACATCGGGCGGTACTCGTTCCACTGCTTGACCCGCTCGGCGGGTTTCGAGATCGCGTCCAGGATCGACTGCTTGCGCTCGGCTTCGCGGAACACGCCCATCAGCTGCTCACCGGCAAAACCGTAGTCGCGGGTCATTTCACCGACGAATTCAGCCACCTGGGGTGAGCCTTCGTAATCGCCGGCCAACGCGTCCTGCGCTGTGCCAAGGATGCTTACCAGGCCGACCCATGGCGCGTATCGAGTCGCCCAGCCACGCATTACTTGCATTGAAATCTTCACCTTATTCAAACTTGTGCGATCCACTTACGATGGGTATGGATCGACATCAAAACCCCAAACGCTGACAGCAGCGTCACCAGCGAAGTTCCTCCGTAGCTAATGAACGGCAACGGCACCCCAACGACTGGCAACAGGCCACTGACCATACCGATGTTGACGAAAACGTAAACAAAAAACGTCATGGTCAGGCTGCCCGCGAGCAATTTGCCGAACAATGTCTGGGCCTGGGCGGTAATGACCAACCCGCGACCGATCAACAGCAGGTAAATCAGCAGCAGTGCGCAGATACCCACCAGGCCGAACTCTTCACCCATGACCGCAATAATGAAGTCGGTGTGGCTTTCCGGCAGGAAGTCCAGGTGCGATTGAGTGCCCAGCAGCCAGCCCTTGCCGAACACGCCGCCGGAACCGATGGCGGCCTTGGACTGAATGATGTTCCAGCCGGTGCCCAGCGGATCGCTCTCCGGGTCAAGGAACGTCAGGATTCGCTGCTTCTGGTAGTCGTGCATGATGAAGAACCACATCGCCACGGCCACCGGCACCGCAGCCGCCAGCACGCTCACGATCCAGCGCCAGCGCAGACCACCCATGAACAAGACGAAAGCGCCACCGGCGAGGATCAGCAGCGAGGTGCCGAGATCCGGCTGACGCACGATCAGAATGAAGGGCAAGCCGATCAGGAACAGACTGACACCCACATGCTTGAGCTGGGGCGGCAAGGTGCGCTTGGAGAGGTACCAGGCGATGGTCGCCGGCATCAGGATCTTCATGAATTCCGATGGCTGGAAGCGGATCACACCGGGAATGTTGATCCAGCGCGTGGCGCCCATGGCGTTGTGACCCATCACGTCCACCACCACCAGCAAGAGTACGCCGAGCACATAACCGACCGGCACCCAACGGGCCATGAAGCGCGGTTCGAGCTGGGCAATGACGATCATCGACACCAGGCCGATGCCGAACGAGGTGGCTTGCTTGGCCAGCAGATCCCAGCTCTTGCCGCTGGCCGAATACAGCACGAACAGGCTGCCGGCGGCGAGGGTCAGCAACAGGATCAGCAGCGGGCCGTCGATGTGCATGCGTTGCAACAGCGTCGCACGACGACGCATCACATCCTCGCTGGAGAGAATGCGATCGAAATTACTCATCACGGGCCGTAGCCTCCGCACTGATAGGGCTGGCGTATTCGGCTTTCAACCGACCTTCCTGGTTCAGGAGCCAGGCGTCCATGATCTGACGCACCACGGGCGCGGCAACGCCAGACCCGGACTCACCGTTCTCGACCATCACCGACACCACGATCTTCGGGTTGTCGGCCGGCGCGAAGCCGACGAACAAGGCGTGGTCGCGATGACGTTCCTGGACCTTGGAGCGGTCGTATTTCTCGCCCTGCTTGATCGCGACCACCTGGGCCGTACCACTTTTGCCCGCGATGCGGTATTGCGCACCGATCGCCGCTTTGCGTGCCGTACCCCGGGCGCCGTGCATCACCTGCTGCATGCCGTGGTTGACCTTGGTCCAGTCGGACGGATCGCGCAGGATGATGTCCGGCATCGGATTCTCATCCTTGGGCCTCTCGCCTTCGACGGTCTTGGCCAGGTGCGGACGGTTCCAGATGCCCTTGTTGGCCACCAGCGCGGTGGCCTGGGCCAGCTGCAGCGGAGTCGACTGCATGTAGCCCTGGCCGATCCCCAGAATCAATGTTTCTCCCGGGAACCAGGCCTGACGCCGGGTCGCTCGCTTCCATTCCCGTGTCGGCATCAGCCCCGGCGACTCTTCAAACATGTCGAGCGAGACCTTCTGGCCAATGCCGAACTTGCCCATGTACGCCGACAACCGATCGATTCCCAGTTTGTGGGCCAGGTCGTAGAAGTAGGTGTCGTTGGAACGCATGATCGCCGTGTCCAGGTCGACATAGCCATCGCCGCTACGGTTCCAGTTACGGTATTTGTGGTCGTAGTTGGGCAGTTGGTAATAGCCGGGGTCGTAGACCCGACTCGACGCGGTCACGACACCGGCATCCAGACCGGCGATGGCCACTGCCGGCTTGATAGTCGATCCCGGCGGGTACAGGCCGCGCAGGACACGGTTGAACAGCGGCCGGTCGATGGAATCCCGCAACTCGGCATAGGCCTTGAAGCTGATGCCGGTGACGAACAGGTTCGGATCGAAACTCGGCTGACTGACCATCGCCAGCACCTCGCCGGTTTTCGGGTCCAGCGCCACCACCGCGCCACGGCGACCGCCCAACGCGGCTTCGGCCGCTTCCTGCAATTTGATGTCCAGGCTCAGGACGATGTCCTTGCCGGGAATCGGATCGGTGCGCTTGAGTACGCGCAATACGCGGCCACGGGCATTGGTCTCGACTTCCTCGTAACCCACCTGACCATGCAATTCAGGCTCGTAGAAACGCTCGATGCCGGTCTTGCCGATGTGGTGGGTGCCGCTGTAGTTGACCGGATCGAGGGATTTCAGCTCTTTCTCGTTGATCCGCCCCATGTAACCCACCGAATGCGCAAAGTGCGCGCCCTGCGGGTAGTGGCGAACCAGCTGCGCGACCACTTCCACACCCGGCAGACGGAACTGGTTCACCGCAATGCGGGCGATCTGCTCTTCAGTCAGCTCGAACAGGATCGGCACCGGCTCGAACGGCCGGCGCCCCTGGCGCATGCGTTTCTCGAAGATCACCCGGTCCTCGGGTGTCAGCTCCAGCACTTCGACGATCACGTCGAGCACTTGCTGCCAGTCGCCGGAGCGTTCACGGGTCATGCTCAGGCTGAAGCTGGGCCGGTTATCCGCCACCACCACGCCATTGCGGTCGAAGATCAGCCCGCGAGTCGGGGGAATCGGCTGCACGTGCACGCGGTTGTTTTCCGACAGGGTCGAGTGGTACTCGTACTGGATCACCTGAAGGAAATACAGCCGTGCGATCAGCACGCAGATCAGCGTCACCACCGCAATTGCCCCGAACACGACGCGGCCACGCACCAGACGGGCGTCTTTTTCGTGGTCCTTGATGCGGATCGGCTGGGGCATGAGGGCAGAACTACTTGTGGTAAGGGTGGCCGGACAAAACTGTCCAGGCACGATACAGCTGTTCGCCGATCAGAATTCGCACCAGCGGGTGCGGCAACGTCAACGGCGAGAGCGACCAGCGCTGATCGGCCCGGGCACAGACTTCCGGCGCCAGCCCTTCGGGGCCGCCGACCATGAAATTCACCGTGCGCGAGTCCAGCCGCCAGCGATCGAGCTCGGCCGCCAGCTGTTCGGTGCTCCAGGGCTTGCCGTGGACTTCGAGGGTAACTACGCGCTCGTTCGGCCCGACCTTGGCCAACATGGCTTCGCCTTCCTGACGGATGAAGCGCGCCACGTCGGCGTTCTTGCCACGGGTGTTGAGCGGTATTTCCACCAGTTCCAGCGCCAGCTCGGACGGAAGACGCTTGGCATATTCATGCCAGCCTTCTTCCACCCACTTGGGCATGCGAGAACCGACGGCGATCAGTCGCAGTCGCACAGCGGTCCCTTATTGCTGGTCTTTGTTGAGCTTGACGAAGTGCTCATGGGTGTTTTCCGGGCTGTGGTGAGCCGCGTTCAGAGCACGGCTCTGTTCTGCACCGGACCACAGACGCTCCAGGTCGTAAAACTGACGAGCCGAGGCAGTCATCATGTGCACGATGACATCGTCCATATCCAGCAGCACCCAGTCGCTGTCGCCCTTGCCTTCTTCACCCAATGGCTTGACGCCCAGGGCCTTGACCGCCTCGCGGACCTTATCCAGCATCGCGCCGATCTGACGGTTGGAGGTACCGGTAGCGATGATCATGAAGTCTGTGATGCTCTGCTTTTCACGAACGTCGATCACCTGAATGTCCTGGCCCTTCACGTCTTCCAGAGCCGCTACGGCAACCTTGACCAGCTCTTCGCCACGCAGCTCCGGGCCAGTTTGAGCCTCTACTGGCAGCGGGGCGCTCTTGAACGTGCCTTTGCGCTTTACTTTAGTTACGTCTTTGTTCGTCATATAAAACTCGTTTTGCTCGTATGTTCGGGCGCTTCGTTACACGTGATCACGTGCCTTGAAGCGCGCCCTTTTTCAGTTCGACGCACGGTAAAGTCCGTGCGCATCGATGTAGGCCAGGACCGCGTCGGGCACCAGGAAACGTACCGACTTACCGCTGGCCAGCAGTTGACGGATCTGGGTGGCGGATACCGCAAGCGGTGTCTGCCAGACGAATGCAATCTGTCCGCTCGGCCCTTTGAGGGCCAGCGGGTCGCTCACCGAGCGCGCTGCCAGCAGGTTGCGCAAGGCATCCGGCGGTTCGCTGTCGGCATCCGGGCGTTGCAGCACCAGGATGTGGCAATGCTGGAGCAACTCTTCCCAGCGGTGCCAAGTGGGCAGGCCGCAAAATGCGTCCCAGCCCAAAAGTAGAAAAACCTGGTCCTGCGCGGCCAGTTCGGCACGCATCAGCTCCAGGGTATCGATGGTGTAGGACGGTTTGTCCCGCTGCAATTCGCGGGCGTCCACCACCAACGGCGCCACACCGGCTACCGCGCACTCGACCATCGCCAGACGGTCTTTGGCCGACACCTGCGGCGTACCGCGATGAGGCGGCCTGGCACTGGGCGTCAGACGCAGCTCATCGAGTGCCAGC
>DQGF01000078.1 GCA_003525045.1 Pseudomonas sp.
GCGAGGCTTGCCCGCGAAGCTTTCAGGCTTTAATTCGGCCCCGGATCCGCCACCAGTCGCCCGGCATCCCTGGTCAATGACTTGAGGAATTCGGTCTGCAACTCCGGATCGTTGCGAGTCAGCTCGATCAGGCTCTGCTCCAACTCCGTGGCTTCTTCTTCCAGGCCCAGCTCCGACAAACGCTTGACCCGGTGTACCCACTGGCTCACTTCGTCGTCTTCGAGGTCGTCGTAGATCAGCCCGTGAGCTTCGAGCAGTTTGCCGCGCAAGGAACTACTGACCGCCAGGGACGAGTCGGAGTGCACGTCGTCCTGGGCATCGGCGACACTGATCAGCAGTCGGCTCAGATGATTGATGTCATGTTCAGCGAACGGACTGTCCAACAGGTTCAGGCGCAAAATGCCGTTTTTGTCGGTGCTCAGTTCAAAGGTTTCCTTGCCGGCCTTGACCTCTACCGGGCGTTCGCTCCACGGCAGGCTCGAGTACTCGGTGCGCTTGTCGAGCTGCACTTCGTCGATACCGGCCAGGTTCTGCTGCGCACGACCGTTTGACTGCGCGTTCATGAACGGATTGAGCCCGGCGAAGCCGTAGCTGAACCAGTCCCTGGTTACACTGTCTGGAAGGTTGCCGAGGGCGAATACGTTGACCACATTCGCGCCGATACCACCCACCACCGCCACCGCGCCCAGCGGAATCTCGTAGACCTCCCGCCAGGGTTGGTACGGCGTGTAGCGATCATAGTGGCGCGTGACTTCGAATTCGGTGACTTCGAAGGTCTTCTGCTCGTGGATTTTCACCCGACGCTGCGGCAGCTCAAGTACCTTGGGCTCGCCGACATCGATCTGCAGGCTGTGATCGAGCAATTTGCGCTCGATGCGTTCCTCGTGCTCGCTGCGTTGCGACATGTGATTGGCACAGCCGCTGACCAGCAGGGTGCCGCACAAGGCGGCACCACCGAGGCCTAAGGTGTTTCGCTTGAACATGACTTCTCTATCTGGTGTCAGCGGCGGATACGGGCCTGGAGGAAAGACAGCACCTCAGCGACCGGCAGCGCTTGCGCCTCGGGCTCGGTGCGGCTCTTGTATTCCAGATTGCCTTCGGCGAGGCCGCGGTCACTGACCACGATCCGGTGAGGAATGCCGATCAGCTCCATGTCCGCGAACTTGATGCCCGGGCTGGTTTTCTTGTCACGGTCGTCCAGCAGCACTTCGAAGCCGGCTGCAGTCAGTTCTGCATACAGCTTGTCGGTGGCTTCGCGAACCTGTTCGGTTTCGTAGCGCAGTGGTACCAGGGCGATCTGGAAGGGCGCCAGGGTATCGCTCCAGATAATGCCGTTCTGGTCGTTGTTCTGCTCGATGGCCGCGGCCACTACGCGGGACACGCCAATGCCATAGCAGCCCATTTCCAGGGTCACTGGCTTGCCGTTTTCGCCCAGCACTTCGCACTTCATCGCTTTGCTGTACTTGTTGCCCAGCTGGAAGATGTGCCCGACTTCAATGCCGCGCTTGATTTCCAGGGTGCCCTTGCCATCCGGGCTTGGGTCGCCGGCCACCACGTTACGCAGGTCGGCCACGGTCGGAACCGGCAGGTCACGCTCCCAGTTCACGCCGAAGTAATGCTTATCGTCGATGTTGGCCCCGATGCCGAAGTCGCTCATCAGCTCGACGGAACGGTCGATAATGACCGGCAGCGGCAGGTTCAGCGGGCCGAGGGAGCCGGCACCGGCGCCAATGGCGTCGCGCAATTCGGCTTCGGACGCCATCACCAGCGGGCTGGCAACGCCTGGCTGGTTGGCGGCCTTGATTTCGTTCAGCTCGTGGTCGCCACGGATGATCAGGGCAATCAGCTTGCCTTTCTCTTCAGCGTGAACCACCAGGGTCTTGATGGTCTTCTCGATTGGCAGGTCGAAGCCCTCGACCAGTTGCGCGATGGTCTTGGCGTTCGGCGTGTCGATCAGGCGCAGATCTTCCGCTGCTGCTGCACGGGAAGTTTCCCGTGGCACGGCTTCGGCTTTCTCGATGTTTGCCGCGTAGTCGGAACCGTTGCTGAAGACGATATCGTCTTCGCCGGATTCGGCCAGCACGTGGAACTCGTGGGAACCGGCGCCGCCGATGGAGCCGTTGTCGGCTTCAACCGCACGGAACTTCAGGCCCAGACGAGTGAACACGTTGCAGTACGCCTGATACATGCGGTCGTAAGTGACCTGCAGCGAAGGCTGATCGGCATGGAACGAGTAGGCGTCCTTCATGATGAATTCGCGGCCGCGCATCAAACCGAAGCGTGGGCGGATTTCGTCACGGAATTTGGTCTGGATCTGATACAGGTTGATCGGCAGCTGTTTGTAGCTGCTCAACTCATTGCGCATCAGGTCGGTGATCACTTCTTCGTGGGTCGGGCCGGCGCAGAAGTCGCGACCGTGGCGATCCTTGAAGCGCAGCAATTCAGGGCCGTATTCTTCCCAGCGACCGGATTCCTGCCACAGCTCAGCCGGTTGCGTGCTCGGCATCAACACTTCAAGAGAACCCGCAGCGTTCATTTCTTCACGAACGATGGCTTCGACCTTGCGCATCACTCGCAAGCCCATCGGCAGCCAGGTGTACAGGCCCGAGGCGAGTTTGCGGATCATGCCGGCGCGCAGCATCAGCTGATGGCTGATAACGACCGCATCGGAAGGCGTTTCTTTCTGTGTGGCGAGCAAAAATTGACTGGTGCGCATGGTTGGCCGTTGTCGGTTGCTGATGACGAGAAATGACGGAGCATTGTACGGGCGAGATCTTCTGGCGTACAGGCGTGCGGTCGGCGGTGTGGCAGAAGGGCCGGAATCGTCGCGCCCTCTACGATGCTTCCTGCGTTAAAGAGCCCTACGACTCTTCCACGACTTGGGTCGGGGCCGGCTCTGGCGTCGGCGTCGGACCGGCGCGGCGGTTCTCCTGGTACCAGTGCACGGCGATCAACAGCAGCGTCGGAATGCCCAGGAGCGCGGTAATCAGGAAGAAGTTGTGATAACCGAATTTTTCCACCATCACCCCTGAGTAGCCGCCGATCAGGCGTGGCAGCAGCAGCATGATCGAACTGAGCAGTGCGTACTGGGTGGCGGAGAACTTGAGGTTGGTGAGGCTCGACAAGTAGGCAACGAACGCCGAGGTCGCCAGGCCTGAACTGAAGTTGTCCAGGGAGATGGTGCCAATCAGCATGTTCAGGTTGGCGCCCATGTCGGCGAGCATCAAAAACAGCAGGTTGGTGCCGGCCGACATGATGCCGCCGATGAACAGGATCGGCAGGATGCCGAAGCGCACGATCAGCAGGCCGCCCATGCCGGCGCCGACCAGGGTCATGATCAGGCCGAAGATTTTGCTGACGCTGGCAATCTGATCCTTGGTGAAGCCTTGATCGATGTAGAAAACGTTGGCCATCACGCCCATGACGGTATCGGACATCCGGTAGGTGGCGATAAGCCCGAGCAGCAGCAGAGCCTGCCAGCGGTAGCGCAGAATGAAGTCGTTGATTGGCGTCAGCACCGGCGCCAGGCCCCGGCGGCCCACGGCTGACAGGCACAGCGCGGTCAGGGTGATGTAGAGGATTGCCCGCAGAAAGGCGCGGTCTTCGAGCAGCAGGTCGACCAGGCTCTCGCCTTCGAACAGCACGCTGGCGAAGTCGGTGTTGTAGAGCTGGGTGAACATGGCCGGTACGGACACCAGCAGTACGATCAGCACGAATACCGATGCCAGTTGATGCACAAAGCTGTAGCGTCCGGCCTGCAGTTGCGTGCGCAATGGCACCGGCGGTTCGCGCATGAAAAATGAAGTCAGCAGCGCCGGGATCATCAGCGCGCCGAACAGTATGTAAGTGCCGGCCCAGGCCGAATGCTGGTAATTGAAGCCGGTGGAGCCGAAGCCTTCGGCGAAGAACAGCGCGCCGGCGGTGGCCAGCAATGCGGCGATTCGATACCCGGACATGTAACTGGCGGCCAGCGCTGCCTGGCGGCTGTCTTCGGCGATTTCCAGGCGATAGGCGTCGACCGCGATGTCTTGCGTGGCGGAGGCGAAAGCGACGACCACGGCGATAGCGATCAGCCAGGACAAATGCTTTTGCGGGTCGCAGAAACCCATCCCGATCAGGCCGAGAATCACCAGTGCCTGGGATAGCACCAGCCAGGAGCGTCGGCGACCGAGCTTGCCGAGCAATGGCAGGCGCCATTGATCGAGCAGCGGTGACCAGACCCATTTAAAGGCGTAGGCCAGGCCGATCAGGCTTGCATAGCCGATGGTTTCGCGAGCCACGCCGGCTTCACGCAGCCAGACCGAAAGTGTCGAAAACACCAGCATGTAGGGTAGGCCGGCGGCGAAACCAAGCAACAACAGCACAAGCGTTGAGGGGCTGGCATAGGCGGCGAGCGCGGCGCGCCAGGTTTTACGGGGCATGGGCTGGAGTCTGCCTCAAGAATTACGGAAACAAAGCGCGCACTCTAACCGCTGTGCTCTACCGGACGCCAGCCATGGCGCTGAATATCAACACGATTATTCAGGATACTGATGCCCTCCATGCGCAAACGCGCCCGCTGTTCGTCCCCCGATGGGCTGCCCACTGGCAGGCTGATGCGCCCGCCGGCACCGAGCACGCGGTGCCAAGGCAATTTGCTGTCAGAGGGCAGTTGGCTCAGTGTCCGTCCGACCCAGCGGGCGGCGCGACCCAGTCCGGCCAGTTCGGCAAGTTGACCGTAACTCACGACTTTGCCCTCGGGCACTTGCGCCAGCGTCAGATAGAGCGCCGTGCGTCGGATTTGCGCCGGGCTTTCGTTTTCATCGGTCAAGTCGGTCACGTCCGGAGTTCCTGGGGGAGTTCGCATTACCGTCTGTAGAGTAATTCCTGGATCCCCAATTGAGAAATGAACTCAATAGAAATAGTCGGGTCAGTGCTTGCTGGGGTCTTATTCCCACGGATAATGCCGACTTTTTTTCGCAATTTTGAGCCTGTATTTGCTTATGGTGTCCAGAACCCTGCTGTGCCTCGCTGTCTTCACTGCTTCCACACCCCTGCTCGCCGACACCGTCTGGTTGAAGAACGGCGACAAACTGAGCGGCAAGATCACCCTGTTCGATGGCGGCAAGCTGTTGATCCAGACCGAATACGCCGGTGCGGTCCCGATCGACTGGAAACAGGTCAAAACCCTGGAAAGCGATCAACAGTTGCTGGTCAAGCAGGATGCCTATACCGGCGAAAAGGCCAAGGGCCTGCATGCCGCGGAAGACGGCAAGGTGACCCTTGCCAACGGCGACGGTCCCAAGACCGTGGAGCTGGCCAGTATTCAGCAGATGCTCAAGCCCAAGCCGGTGGTCGAAGATTTGGTGTGGAAGGGTAATATCGACGTAGCGCTGGATTATCAGCGTGCAGAAAACGATACCGATGACTACGACGTCGACTTCAAGACCAGTGCCCGTCATGGCAGATGGCGTCACACCGCAGAAGGCGAGTACAACCGCGAATTCCAGGACGACGTGGTCACCACGGACAACTGGCGCGGCGAGTACGCCCTTGACCGCTTCCTGACCGACAAATGGTTCTGGCAAGGCCGTCTGGTCTACAAGCGTGACAAGGTCGAAGACCTTGCCCGTCAGCGCACCGTCGGTACCGGTCCCGGTTATCAGTTCTGGGATGACGAGCTGGGTGCATTCTCCCTGGGCTCGCTGCTCAACCGCACCGATTACGAATACAGCGATGGCGGCAAGGATAACTTCTATTCGGTCGCCATGAAGTGGGACTACAACCGCTACCTGGTCGGCAAGAAGGTGGAGTTCTTCACCAATGGCGAGGTGGGCAAGCCGCTGGGCGGCGTGGCGGATTATGCGCTGGATGCCGAGGTTGGGCTGCGTTACAAAGTGACGGATTGGGCTTCGCTGAACCTGAAGGCCGAGAAAGACATCATCACGGGCAGCGATGAGGCTGACCTGAGCAAGACCCGTTATACCGCAGGGTTTGGCGTCACCTGGTAAACCTCGCCCCCTGTAGGAGCGAGCTTGCTCGCGAAGAACCCGAGGACGACGCGTTCATCCAGACAGCACGCGTT
>DQGF01000074.1:0-251 GCA_003525045.1 Pseudomonas sp.
ACCGAACTGCCCGCCTGCCTCGGCCAATGCGCCGCGCTGACCATGGTCGGTTTCAAGGCCAATCGCATCGAAAAAGTGCCAGGCGCCGCGCTGCCACCCTTGTTGCGCTGGCTGATCCTGACCGACAACCAAATCAGCGAGCTGCCGACCGAGTTGGGTGAACGCCCGCACCTGCAAAAACTGATGCTGGCCGGCAATCGCTTGCAGCGTTTGCCCGAAAGCCTGCGTCATTGTCATCGACTCGAGCTGAT
>DQGF01000074.1:618-759 GCA_003525045.1 Pseudomonas sp.
TCCTGAGCTGGCTGGCCTACGCCGGTAATCCGTTGGAAACCGAAGCCGATGCGGCCGCCCTTGAAGCGACCATGAACATCCCCTGGTCAGAACTGCGCCTGGAGCAGCAACTGGGCGAAGGCGCTTCGGGGGTGATTCATC
>DQGF01000074.1:1114-1548 GCA_003525045.1 Pseudomonas sp.
TCAAACTCTACAAAGGCGAAATGACCAGCGATGGCTCGCCGTTGCATGAGATGAACGCTTGCATCACCGCAGGCCTGCACCCCAACCTGATCCGGATCGCAGGACGGATCGTCGGGCATCCGCAAGCGCAGGCCGGGCTGGTGATGGAGCTGATCGATCCGGCTTACCGCAACCTGGCCGGACTGCCAAGCCTGGCGTCCTGCAGCCGGGACGTCTACGCCAACGACACCCGGTTCAGCGCGGGCGTGGCCTTGCGCATCGCCAGCGGCATCGCTTCGGCGGGCGAACATCTGCACCGCCAGGGCATCACCCACGGCGACCTCTATGGCCACAATATTCTGTGGAACGCGCAAGGTGATTGCCTGCTGGGGGACTTTGGTGCGGCGTCGTTTCATGCCACCGCGGACACCTTTGAAAGCCGCGCATTGCAACGG
>DQGF01000074.1:1904-2060 GCA_003525045.1 Pseudomonas sp.
GATTCGGGGTTGAGCGATGAGGGGCGTGGGCGACTGGAGGATTTGCATCGGCGTTGCTGTGAGCCGGAGGTGCTGGCGCGGCCGGGATTCAGTGAGATTGTGCGGCAGTTGAAAAACTGGTGACCGCTTCGCGGTCATTCGCGAGCAGGCTCGCTC
>DQGF01000074.1:2424-3739 GCA_003525045.1 Pseudomonas sp.
CGAGCCTGCTCGCGAAGACGGCCTGCCAGGCAACAGAACCGTCACTGACACACTGCCTTAACCCGCCAACCCGACAAACATATCCTGCACATCATCATGGTTATCGAGGCCTTCGAGGAAAGCCTCGACTTCGGCCATCTGCTCGTCGCTCAGGCCGCTGATCGGGTTCTTCGGCTGGTAGCCCAGCTTGGCCGACAACACCGTGAAGCCTTGTTCCGGCAGCGCCTTTTGTACCGCATCCAGGTCCGCAGGTTCGGTCAGGAACAGGGTCGCACCGTCTTCACCCGGCTCGAAATCCTGGGCGCCGGCTTCGATCGCGGCCATTTCCGGATCGGCGTCCGGGCTGTCCGGGGACGCCTCGATCATGCCGACATGGTTAAAGTCCCAGGCCACCGAACCGGAAGCGCCGAGCTGGCCCTTGCGGAACGCGACGCGGATTTCAGCGACGGTGCGGTTGATGTTGTCGGTCACGCACTCAACGATCAGCGGCACCTGATGCGGTGCGAACCCTTCATAGGTCACGCGATGGTATTGCACGGTTTCGCCGAGCTGGCCCGAGCCTTTCTTGATCGCACGTTCCAGGGTTTCGCGGGGCATCGAAGCCTTTTTCGCCTGTTCGACCACCAGACGCAGGTGTGCGTTGGTCGCCACATCGGCACCGTTACGCGCAGCAATGGTGAGTTCTTTCACCAGTTTGCCGAAGATCTTGCCCTTGGCGTTAGATGCCGCTTCTTTGTGTTTAACCTTCCACTGTGCGCCCATTACTCACTCTCTTATCTGTGGCGCCGAGACATCTATTGGCCGACGCTTTGCGCAAGTTTATACGGCCTAAAGTTGGCAATCGACCAAAAAAAATCCCAGCCTTTTTCGACCGGGTCAAGAATCGATGTTTTCACCGGTGGTTGTAGGGCGATTCTGAAACGTCGATTTGCGGTGACTATAAGTGGCTGTGGTTTCGTACCCTCATTGCCCGTATTCCATCGCAGAAGCGCATTCGATGCTCAACGACAAGGAAAGCCCCTTCACCCTGACACTGCTCGACGACGATTTGTGTTTTCAGGTGGTGCAGTTCAGCGGACATGAAGCCCTCAACCAGCCCTATCGATTCGAGGTTGAAGTGATCGGCCTGCCGCCGGCCATGAGCCTCGACCGGTTGCTGCAACAGCCGTTGTTCCTCAACCTGGGGCATGGCCAGGGGTTTCATGGCGTACTCCAAAGCGCCAGTCGCGAACACCGCGGTGCGCAGCGGGTCGGTTACAAACTGGTGCTGGTGCCTTACCTGCAGGCACTGGACCGCAGCCGCCGCCGCCGGGTT
>DQGF01000074.1:4001-9116 GCA_003525045.1 Pseudomonas sp.
GGTGCTGGTGCCTTACCTGCAGACACTGGACCGCAGCAGCCGCCGCCGGGTCTTCCATGACCTCAGCGTGCCGATGATCCTGCGCCAGATACTGGAGGAACATGGCTTGCCCGATGGCAGCTATCGCTTTGAGCTGGCGAACGGGCACTATCCGCCGCGGCCGTTTTGCGTGCAGTACGAGGAGAGTGACCTGACCTTGCTGCAGCGCCTGTGCGAAGAAGAAGGCATTCACTATCACTTCGAACATCATCGCGACGGGCATGTGCTGGTGCTGGCCGACGACAGCCTGAGTTTCCCTCAGGATCCGCTGTTGACGCCTTTCCAGGGTGACGCCCCCCCAGAAAACAGGCTGCCGGCGATCAGTGAGTTGTTTCAGCGCCATGACGCCCCGCCCTCACACCCGCAGCGAGAGGCCGGGAACCGTGGCGCGCAGCATGCCGGCGATGGCGCGGCCAATCAAACCTTGGGCAAGACATCGCCGATGATGGCCAAGCTTGATCCCGAGCAGATCTATCGCGATCAACGCAGCCGCCGGCATCTGCAGCGTCTGCGTTGCCCGCAGCAGCAGATCCATGGCCAAAGCAACCACGGTGCCATGCGCAGCGCCCGGATCATCCAGGTGGCAGCGCATCCACTCGCCTGTTTCAACGATCAATGGTTGCTCACCGAGACCCGACATCAGGGGCAACAGCCCTCGATTCTGGCCCAGGACACCTGTGCCCTGATTTATCTCAATCAGTTCAGCGCCATTCCCTGGTCAACCGAATTCCGCCCGGCGCTCAAACAGGCCAGGCCGAGCATCCCGGGCTATCAGCCCGCCCGGGTGCTTGGCCTGGCCGGGCAACCGCCCGAGCTGGACGATCGCGGCCGGATACAGGTCAGGCTGTGGCCAACGACGCCAGCCGATCCGGATGAGTCCGTCGGCACCTGGCTGCCGCTCGTCATTGCAACGGCGGACGGTTGGATCGATCCCGGCAGACTGCCAAAGGCCGGCAGCGAGGTGCTGATCAATTTTCTCGACAGTGATCCGGACCGTCCGGTGCTGTGTGTCGGCCTGGGGCAAATTCATACGCCTGAACCGGTCCGCCCCCGTGAGCCACACAGTGACACCCGGCTGCTGCTGGACTGGCTGGTCAATCGCTCGGACTGAGACTCAACCCTTGTCAGCCTTGCCCGCCGCGGCGGCGAACTTCGCCAGACGCACGTCCAGATGCCGTGGCCGGTGCCCGTGATCCTCGGCGCGCTCCTTGCGGCGGATGGCGTTGCGCACCAGCAGTGAGCCGAGGTAACGGATCGGTTCCGGCGGAAAAAAGCCCAAGGGACCGTTGACCAGCGGCGAATGGGTCCAGGCATTGTCCAGCCCCTGGACCATCGAGGCGAGAATCTGCCCGCCCATATGACACGGGCCGACCCCGCTGCCGGAATACCCAAAACCATAGAACACATTGCCGCGGGTACTCATTTGGCCGAAGAACGGCAAACCCGTCACCGAGCGATCCGAGGGACCGTTCCAGGTCGCCTCGACTTTCACTTCGGCAAACGCCGGAAAGAACTCGCTCAGGCTGTGCCGCAACAGACCGGCATAGGGCGATGGCTGATCGAACACCGGCAACATCCGCCCGCCATAGGCAAAGGTATTACCGCCTTTGCCGAGCATGATTCGGCCGTCCGGCGTGTTGTGGTAGTAGTGCACGAAAATCCGCGAATCGAGCACCGTGACACCGCTGGTCAAACCAATCTCGTTGAGCAGGTCCGGCCGTGGCTCGGTAATCGCCATGTCGCTGGAAACAATCGCCACGCTGCGTTCGAACTGTGGAAACGCCCGGGCCATCCAGGCGTTCATCGCCAGCACCACCCGGTCGGCGCGGATGATGCCATTTGGGGTTTGAACGCCTGCAGGTCGGCCCTCCTGCAGCCCGGTCATGGCGGTGTGTTCATGAATTCTCACGCCGAGTTGCAAGGCGACCCGACGCAAGCCGCGCACCAGTTTGCCCGGTTGCACGCTGGCCGCGGCCGGAGAAAACCAGCCTTCCAGGTGTTTGCTGGAACCGGCCATGCGTTGCACCTGCGCCACCGGTCGCTGGGTGAAAGAGTTGATGCCGTTGCGCTCCAGTGCCGCGATCACCGCGTCGGTCGAACCGCATTGGGCGCGGTTGGTGGCGGTGTAGAGCGTGCCATCGAGGCGGTAATCGGCGTCCACGGCGTACTGTTCGCAGAACGTGCCGATGGCGTAAATGCTGCGCTCGGACTCCTTGACCAGGCGCACCGCTTCTTCGACACCGAACAGCCTTTCCAGCGTGAAGTATTTGGCCGACCACGACAGCGCACAACCCCCGTTGCGGCCACTGGCGCCAGCCCCGCAAATGTCCGCCTCGATCAGCAGTACATCCAGCTCGGGGTTCTGTTCCTTGAGCATGATCGCGGTCCACAACCCGGTGTAGCCACCGCCAACAATGCAGACATCGGTGCGGGTGTCGCCTTCCAGTGCCGGACAGGTGTCGGATGCATCGGCCTTCAAGGCCTGGTCCAGCCAAAAGGGTCTCATGGGAAATCTCCATTCAGATGTTCACACGCCGGCCTGCCGCAGGCGCAGCAAGCCGCGAGGGAAAGGGGTTCAGCTACTCAGAGGTTTTACTGTCATCGGTTGGTCAGGCACGAATGCGCTGTCGGCACGCAAGCCAGCCGGGCGGCTGTTCCAGTGCGGGATCAACACCAGCGCGGAGAACATCGCGCAGCCAGCGAAGACAATGAATACGGTGACCGAATCGAAGTAACCCGGCAGCAATCCACCGAGAATCGCCCCGACCGAGCCGCAACCGTTGACGAATCCAGCCGCCGTCGCACCCGCCTTGGCGGTGCCGAAATCGATGGCGGCCGCGCCGCTGATCATGGAGTCCGGTCCGTACAAGGTCAGGCCCATGACGAACAGCAGTGCGACCACCAGCATCACGCTGCCGGTGTGCAGTGCGCCCATGAACAATGCCAGGGTTAGGGTCAGCGCCAACAGACTGAGTACGCAGGCCGGCATGCGGCGGGCGCCGAACAGTTTGTCCGAGGCCAGGCCCAGCAGAATCGGCCCGAGCAGTCCGGCCAGTTCAAACGCGGTGGGAATGATTGCCGCGCCGACCTTGCCTACTGAGGGCATCTGTTCGAAGACGATCACCGGCCCCCACAACAGAATCGCGTAGCGCGCCGGTTTCAGCAGAAAGTACGCCAGGCCCAACACCAGCACGGTGCGGTTGCGCAGGATTTCCCGCAGCGGTTCCAGGACGCTGATCTTGCTTTGCGCGTACGCCTCGTCGGCGGTCAATTCGGGCTCCGGCTCCACCGCCGGCAGGCCGACGTCCTCGGGTTTGTTGCGCTGGAAAATGAAGAACAGCAACGCCACCAGGGCGACCACCGCCGCGCTGGAAATGAACGCTGCGTGCCAGGTGCCGATCAGCGTGTACGCCCACCAGCCGGCAAACGGTGACGCCACCAGACCGCCGAAGGCGTAGCAGGAACTCCATAGCCCCAGCACCCGCCCGCGCTGCTCGGCGGGGAAAAAGCTGCCGATGTTCTTGCACAACCCCGACCAGCCCGTGGACTGCGCCAGGCCCTGGATCAACATGCAGGTGGCGAAGATCGGCAACGTGGCGAAGCTGCCCATCACCAGCGCGGCGGCTGCAGAAATCAGCAGCCCACCGAGCACCACGACCCTTGGGCCAAAGCGATCGGCGAGGATGCCCCAAGTGAATTGGCCGATGGCATAGGCGGCCAGGTAGATGGCGTCGAGGTTGGCCATGGCCATTTTGTCGAGGGTGAAGCTGGGGTCTTCGGCGATCCCCAGTTTTGCTACGGAAAAGGCTTTGCGGGTGAAATAGAACGCGGCGTAAGCGAGCCAGGTGATCGCGAAGATCTGCACGCGCCAACGCTTGATGGTGCCGATGTGCTTGTTCATTGTGGTTCTGACCTCAGGGTGTGAGTGTGCCGGCAGAATTTGAGAAATAACGCCTGTGTTTTTATTGTTGAGCACTGCGATATCGCTGCTTCCCTGAGGCGATACCGGTCAGATGAGTCCTGCTGTTGCACGCACAGGCTCATGGCCACCGATGCTGTTCGACTGACCAGTCACCGGAGCTGAGGTCGATAAAAACAATTACTGATTAATAAGTGAAATCGATTTATCGTATTTCCAATATAAGCTCAGCTTGTTACTGGAGGTTTCGATGTCGGTTTCCCACGCCCAGCTCAAAGCCTTCCACGCCGTGGCCGTCCACGGAAGCTTCACTCGGGCCGCCGAGCGGCTATTTCTCACGCAGCCGGCGATTTCCGACCAAGTGCGCAAACTCGAAGAGCGCTTTGGTGTGTTGCTGTTCCACCGCAATAAGCGCTCGGTGCGCCTGACCGACCTGGGTGAGCGCCTGTTGAGCATCACCCAGCGCTTGTTTGTCATCGAGGCCGAGGCGCAGGAATTGCTCCAGGAATCCCAGGCGTTGCAGACCGGCAGCCTGATTCTGGCGGTGGATGCGCCGGTGCATGTGCTGCCCCAGATCGCCCGCTTCTGCGAGCGCTACCCCGGCATCAGCGTGAAGATCGAAACCGGTAATACCGATGAATCGCTGTTTCGGCTGTTCAACTATCAGGCTGACCTGGCGTTGCTGGGACGTGAGGTCAGCGACGAAAGACTGATCTCGTTGCCGCTGCGCAATGACCCGATGGTGGCGTTTGTTTCACGCAATCATCCGTGGGCTGACCGTGAATCGATTTGCCTCGCGGACCTGGATGACACGCCGCTGGTGCTGCGGGAAATCGGCTCGGTGACGCGCCAGACCCTGGAAGAGGAAATGGCCCGGGCCGGGTTTCGCATTCGGCCGGCGATTGAGGTTGAGGGTCGGGAAGCGGCGCGTGAGGCGGTGGTGGTGGGGATTGGGGTCGGCGTTGTATCAGCCGCCGAGTTCGGTGCGGATTCGCGGGTGTGCGCGTTGCCGATTACCGATTGCACCCGGCGCTTGACCGAGACGCTGGTGTGTTTGCGTGAGCAGAGTTCACGGCGGGTGGTGGCGACGTTTCTGGAGATGGTGCGCGAGAGTCTAGTGTGAGCAGGCGCGGCCCCTTCGCGGGCAAGCCCGCTCC
>DQGF01000074.1:9504-9656 GCA_003525045.1 Pseudomonas sp.
CATGCGTGATCAACATAGATCCCCGTAGGAGCGAGGCTTGCCCGCGAAAGCCGCGCCGCGGTCTACCTAACGGGCGCCAACTCAAAGAATGCTTGAATCAAGCGCAATTCCCGCCGCCGCTCCATGCAGCCAATCATGTGCCGGTTAACCAA
>DQGF01000074.1:10038-10356 GCA_003525045.1 Pseudomonas sp.
ACCCCCCCCCCCAACTCCGCCGCAACCGCCTCGGTCACCGCCTCACGACTGTCCAGCTCCAGCAACACCCGTGGATTGACCTTGGCCTGAACGCAAGCCTCATCAAACGTGCGCCGGGTAATCGAACTCGGCTCACGCAACACCATGATCACCTGATCCAGTTCCTTGATCTGCACGCCTTTCGGCTTCTGCGCCCACGGATGACCTTCAGGCACCAGCGCGCAAATCCGTGATTCGCTCAACGCTTGCAGATGCAAACCCTTGCGCGGCTCGACCTCGGTCAGCACCGCAACGTCCGCGTGTTCGGACAACAGCGCC
>DQGF01000074.1:10605-11290 GCA_003525045.1 Pseudomonas sp.
GCGTGCAGATCGTGCGGCGCTTGACGCAAAAGCACCGCGACGTCGGCGTGTTCGGACAACAGCGCCGCCAGGGTTTCCTGGGCATTGCCCAACCGCAGGTTGACGGTGATCCCCGGATAACGTGCCCGCAGACTCGCCAGCATCGGCATGACCATGTGCGGCCCGTCCGCCGCCACTTCCAGGCGCCCGGTGAGCAACTGCCGGTTGGCTTCGAGCATCACCTGCGCTTCTTCCGCCAGGCCGAACATCGCCCGGGTGATCGCGGCCAGTTTGGTGCCCTCTTCCGTCAACTCCACCCGTCGCGCGGTACGCCGCAACAGGGTGATCTGGTAGTGCTCCTCCAGCGCCTTGATGTGCCCGGTGACCGCCGGTTGGCTGATGAACAACCGCGCGGCGGCCCGGGTGAAGCTGCCCTCGCGGGCCACCGCATCGAACGCGCGGAGCTGGAACAGGTTCATGAATAACCCTCACTGATGGCTGGCATAACAACAAACAATTTGATTGATAGCACGGCAAATTGCAATTTAGGCCCCGTAGCTTCATCCCATCGATTGCGAGGACACGAGAATGAGTACTGCCGAACCCATCCTGCTCACCCCCGGCCCGTTGACCACTTCGGCCCGCACCCGTCAGGCGATGATGGTGGACTGGGGTTCATGGGATGACCGCTTCAATCAGCTGACCG
>DQGF01000074.1:11571-12687 GCA_003525045.1 Pseudomonas sp.
ATGACCGTTTCAATCAGCTGACCGCCAGCCTGTGCGAGCAACTGCTGGCGATCATCAACGGCGGCGACAGCCACCACTGCGTGCCCCTGCAGGGCAGCGGCACCTTCGCGGTCGAAGCGGCGATCGGCACCCTGGTGCCGCGGGACGGCAAAGTCCTGGTGCTGATCAACGGCGCCTACGGCAAGCGCCTGGCGAAAATCTGCGAAGTACTCGGTCGCCCCTTCAGCACCTTTGAAACCGCCGAAGACGAACCGACCACCGCCGCCGACGTCGACCGCCTGCTGCACGCCGACGCCAGCATCACCCACGTCGCGCTGATTCATTGTGAAACCAGCACCGGCATCCTCAACCCGCTGCCGGAAATTGCCCAGGTCATCGCGCAACACGGCAAACGCCTGATCATCGATGCCATGAGTTCCTTCGGTGCGCTGCCGATTGACGCGCAACAGGTGCCCTTCGACGCGCTGATCGCCGCCTCGGGCAAATGCCTGGAAGGCGTGCCGGGCATGGGCTTCGTCTTCGCTCGCAAAGAAGCCTTGGCCAATGCTGCCGGCAACTCGCACTCACTGGCGATGGACTTGTTCGACCAGCACAGCTACATGGCCAAGACCGGCCAGTGGCGCTTCACCCCGCCGACCCACGTGGTCGCCGCGCTGCACGAAGCCCTGCTGCAATACAACGAAGAAGGTGGTTTGCCAGCGCGGTATCAGCGTTACGCCAACAACTGCCAGGTGCTGCTCGATGACATGGCCAAACTCGGTTTGCGCAGCTTCCTGCCAGCCGCGATCCAGGCGCCGATCATCGTCACCTTCCACGCGCCGAAAGACCCGCGTTATCAGTTCAAGGAGTTCTACGAACGGGTCAAGGCCAAGGGTTTCATCCTCTACCCCGGCAAATTGACCCAGGTCGACACCTTCCGCGTCGGCTGCATCGGCCACGTCAACCAGGCCGAGATGCATGCGGCCGTGGCAGCGGTGGCCGAAGTGCTGCGCGAGATGGAAGTGCTCGACATCTAAGCAGCACCGCCTTCCCCCCTGTGGGAGCGAGCCTGCTCGCGAATGCGGACTGACATTCAACATTGATGTCGGCTGATACGCCGCCTTCGCGAGCAGGCTC
>DQGF01000074.1:13011-13263 GCA_003525045.1 Pseudomonas sp.
GAGCAGGCTCGCTCCCACAAAAAGCGGGTCCCCAACAGTCAGTTATTACAGGAATTTGATCACCATGAACTACACCAACCCAACCAAACTCCAGGCCGCCATCCTCGACTGGGCCGGCACCGTGGTCGACTTCGGCTCCTTCGCCCCCACCCAGATTTTCGTCGAAGCCTTCGCCGAGTTCGACGTCCAGGTCTCCATCGAAGAAGCCCGCGGGCCGATGGGCATGGGCAAGTGGGACCACATCCGCACCCT
>DQGF01000246.1:0-1371 GCA_003525045.1 Pseudomonas sp.
CTGTCGACCCTGCACACCAACAGTGCTGCGGAAACCCTGACCCGCCTGCACAACATGGGCATCCAGGGCTTCAATATCGCCACTTCAGTGAGCCTGATCATCGCCCAGCGCCTGGCGCGCAAACTGTGCAACCATTGCCGCAGACCGATCGAGATTCCCCGGGAGGCGCTACTCAAGGAGGGTTTCCCCGAGGAACGCATCGGCTCGTTCACGATCTATGAACCGGTCGGTTGCGATCACTGCAACGGCGGTTATAAAGGGCGCGTAGGGATTTATGAAGTGGTCAAGAACACACCGCAGTTGCAACGGCTGATCATGGCCGAGGGCAACTCACTGGAAATCGATACCCAGATGCGAAAAGACGGGTTCAACGACCTGCGTACTTCCGGGTTGATCAAGGCCATGCAGGGCATCACCAGCCTTGAAGAAATCAACCGGGTCACCAAGGACTGAACATGGCGGTCAAAGCAGCAAAAATCAGCGTGTATGCCTGGGAAGGCACGGACAAGAAAGGCACGAAAATGACCGGCGAACTCAGCGGTCAAAATCCGGCACTGATCAAGGCGCAGTTGCGCAAACAAGGCATTAATCCCGGAAAAGTACGTAAGAAATCCGTCTCGATTTTCAACCTGGGCAAGCGCATCAAGGCCCAGGATATTGCCCTGTTCACCCGCCAGATGGCGACCATGATGAAAGCCGGCGTGCCGCTGTTGCAATCGTTCGACATCATCGGCGAAGGCTTCGATAACCCGGCCATGCGCAAACTGGTGGATGAGGTGAAACAGGAAGTCGCGGCGGGTAACAGCTTCGCCGCGGCGTTGCGCAAAAAGCCTCAGTATTTCGACGAGCTCTATTGCAACCTGGTGGATGCCGGCGAACAAGCCGGCGCCCTGGATACCCTGTTGGAACGGGTGGCCACCTACAAGGAAAAGAGCGAAAGCCTCAAGGCCAAAATCAAGAAAGCCATGACCTATCCGCTCGCCGTGGTGTTCGTCGCGATCATCGTGACCGGGATTCTGCTGGTCAAGGTGGTGCCGCAGTTCGAGTCGGTGTTCAAGGGATTTGGCGCCGAACTGCCGGCCTTCACCGTGATGGTCATCGGTCTGTCGGAATTCATGCAGGACTGGTGGTGGATACTGCTCGGCATGCTGATCGCGGCGTTCTTCGGATTGCGTCACGCCTTCAAGACGTCGCAAGGCTTTCGGGACCGGACAGACACCTGGCTGCTGAAACTGCCATTGATTGGCACGCTGATGTACAAGTCCGCCGTGGCCCGTTATGCGCGCACGCTGTCGACCACCTTTGCCGCCGGCGTGCCGTTGGTCGAGGCACTGGAGTCAGTGGCGGGGGCGGCCGGCAACATCGTGTTCA
>DQGF01000246.1:1642-6010 GCA_003525045.1 Pseudomonas sp.
TGGAGTCAGTGGCGGGCGCGACCGGCAACATCGTGTTCAAGCGTGCGGTGCTGCGCATCAAGCAGGACGTTTCGACCGGCATGCAGCTGAATTTTTCCATGCGCTCCTCCGGCATCTTTCCGAACATGGCGATCCAGATGACGGCCATTGGCGAAGAGTCCGGGGCACTGGACGACATGCTCGACAAGGTAGCGAGCTTCTACGAGGACGAAGTGGATAACATGGTCGATAACCTCACCAGCCTGATGGAGCCGTTCATCATGGTGGTACTGGGGGTTGTCGTCGGTGGCCTGGTGGTTGCGATGTACCTGCCCATCTTCCAACTCGGCTCTGCGATCTGACATGCCCTTGAACGAAATTCTGACTGTGTATCCGCTGGCCTTCGTCATCATTGCAGCGGTGCTCGGCCTGCTGGTCGGCAGCTTCCTCAATGTTGTGATCTGGCGCCTGCCGAAAATGCTCGAGCGTGAATGGCGACTGCAGGCCCATGACATTCTGGGTTTGCCTGACGACACGCCTCTGCCGATTTACAACCTGCTGCTGCCCCACTCTCACTGCCCGCACTGTGGGCACCGGATCCGAGCCTGGGAAAATATCCCCCTGCTCAGTTATGTGTTTTTACGTGGACGATGCTCAAGTTGCGCAACGCCCATCAGCAAACGTTATCCGGCGACTGAACTGGCCTGCGGTCTGCTGTCGGCGTTCATCGCCTGGCACTTCGGATTCGGTTGGCCGGCGAGCATGGCGCTGGTCCTGACCTGGGGCCTGTTGGCCATGAGCCTGATCGACGCCGAGCACCAACTGTTACCAGATGTGCTGGTGCTACCACTGATGTGGCTCGGGCTGATCGTCAACAGTTTCGGCCTGTTCGTGCCGTTGCATGAGGCGTTGTGGGGTGCGGTTACCGGCTACATGGCGCTGTGGTCGGTGTTCTGGCTGTTCAAACTGATCACTGGCAAGGACGGCATGGGTCACGGTGATTTCAAGTTGTTGGCGATGCTCGGCGCCTGGGGCGGCTGGCAGATCTTGCCACTGACCATCCTGCTGTCATCCCTCGTGGGTGCCATTATCGGCCTGATATTACTGCGCCTGCGCGACGCGAAAACCTCGACGCCAATCCCTTTCGGTCCCTATCTGGCGATTGCCGGCTGGATTGCGTTGCTCTGGGGTGGTCAAATAACCGACTTCTATTGGCAGTTTGTCGGTTTGAAATGAATACCCTTGTGGAAAAACCCTGGATTCTCGGCCTGACCGGCGGCATCGGCAGCGGCAAAAGCGCGGCTGCCGAGCACTTCATCGATCTTGGCGTGCACGTGGTGGACGCCGATCATGCGGCGCGATGGGTGGTGGAACCGGGGCGACCGGCCTTGGCGAAGATCGCCGAACACTTCGGCACCGACGTGCTGCAAGCCAACGGGCAACTGGATCGCGCGGCGCTGCGCAAACTGATCTTCGAAGTGCCGGAACAACGTCTCTGGCTCGAAGCGCTTTTGCACCCGCTGATCGCCAGGGAAATCGCCGATCATCTGAGCAAGGCACAATCGCCTTACGCGATTCTGGTTTCGCCGCTGCTGATCGAGTCGGGGCAGTACGCCATGACCCAACGGGTCCTGGTGATCGATGCGCCCGAACAATTACAGATCGAACGCACCCTGCAGCGTGACCAGACCAGTGAGCAACAGGTCCAGGCGATCCTCAAGGTCCAGTCCAGCCGCCAGGATCGCGTGAGCCATGCCGACGATGTGGTGGTCAACGACCGCGACCTCGCCTGGCTGCACAGCGAGGTCGAACGTCTGCATCACTTTTACCTTACTTTGCGTGGAGGCCAGTCATGAGCCAAACCCCAACCGTCGATTGCCCAACCTGTGGCGCCCCTGTCGAATGGAGCCCCGAAAGCAAATTCCGGCCGTTCTGTTCGGACCGTTGCAAGCTGATTGACCTGGGTGCCTGGGCGTCGGAAGAACACAAGATTCCGGTGAGCCCGGATGCTGAAGACGACCTGTTCAGCGAAGACTTCGAGCCGCGTCACTGATCCCAGGCATCAGGGCCGCATGAAACCCACACTCATTTCGATGCTCCTGAAGGTTTTCCGAAGCCTGGATTCGTCGATGATTTTTCGATTTGATGTGGATCAAGATTTGGGATCGTCGTCTTTCCAGGGCGCCGAAAGGTAGCGCGTGCGATTGAAGGTCTCCAGCCACTCGGGACAGAACACCACCAGCGCACTGACCACCATGCCGTTGATGAATGCCTCCGGAAAAATGATCAGCCACAGGTAACCGACAAAATCTTCCAGCCAATAGGGCATGGCAAAACGCTCGTCGAACCACAGCAACCACAGCGCCAGCAGCAGACACAGTAACGCCGACAGCGCCGCTGCAAGAAAACCGGAAACGAAAATATAGACAAAGGGATTTCGCGGCTGAGCGCGCTCCACCAGGATCGCGCAGCACTCGGTGACCAGCACCGGCAGCAGAATCAGCAGCGCGCCGTTGACCCCCATCGCTGCCAGATCCTGCCGCCCGAGCAGCACCAATCCCGTTTGCGCGACCAACCCGCCGACAATCGCCAGCGGCCAATCAAGCAACAGGGTTACGGCGGTCATGCCGATAAAGTGGTAGGACACGCCGGTATCGAAATCCCGTCGCACCAACCACAGCATGAACAGGGCGAACACCGTGCCGAACAACAGATGCTGGCGTCGACTGTCGCTGAACAATTCGACCCACGGCGCTCGCGCAACGGCCCAGATCAGCACCGGTGCATAGATCAACCACCCCACAGTGAGGGTTTCAGGTGACAGTAACTCGGCGCCGATCATGGCGGGGCACACTCCCTTGTCTTGCCGAAAGAGAACAGGCCCTCAGTCTACACCGCCCTTCGCACGCCCTTCGACTTCAGGCCCAATGCCGTGGATCGTTCATCACCGCCTCGTGCTCAGCGAACAGTTTGGGTAATTCGGCCTTGAGAAAATCCACCCAGGTCCGGACCTTGGCATCGAGAAAACGCCGCGACGGGTACAGCGCATACACATTACGTTGACGGAGGCGCCAGGCCGGCAGCAAGCGCAACAAGGTGCCATCGCTCAAGGGACGCGTTGCGGTGTAGAACGGAATCAGGCTGATCCCCATGCCGGCCTCCGAGGCCTTGACCATCGACTCGGCGACGTTGCACTGAAAGGTCTTCGCCGGACTGACCGCCTGTTCGCCCTGCTCGTCCTGGAATACCCATTCATCGCCATATAACGGGTCGAGCATGCGCAGACACTGATGCTCGTTCAGCGCCAGCGGAGTGTGCGGCACGCCACGCCGTTGCAGGTATTGCGGGGAGGCGCAGGGCACGCTGTAGATCTGTCCGATGGCCTGGGCGACCAACTGCGAATCGGCCAGTTCGTGGGCAATCGAAATCACCACATCGTGCCCCTCCTCCAGTGGATCGGGATTACGTTGTGACAGGGTCAATTCGAACACCACATCAGGGTAAAGCTCACTGTAGCGGGCGATCAACGGCGTGATCAGTACACCCAGGCCGTTCATGCTGTGAACCCGTAGCCGCCCACTCGGCTTGAGATGGGCGCCGCGGGCTTCGGCCGTTGCCTCCTCCATTTCTTCAAGTATTTGCCGACTGCGCAGCAGGAAACGTTCACCGGCCTCGGTCAGGCTCAATCGTCGTGTTGTGCGTTGCAGCAAGCGTGCCTGCACATGCTGCTCCAGATCCGCCACCAGTCGCGACACTTGCGCGGTCGACAGGTCCAGCGCGTCGGCGGCGGCGGTAAAACTTGCGCAGTCCACCACGCGGACGAAAACCCGCAAGTTATTGAGCAGATCCATAGGCCCTCCAAGGGCGGTAACTGTTACGTTTCATGTAAGGCTGCATCAGACGTTGGCCCCTTTATCGGTCACGGGCAAAGACTAGAATTAAGGTATCGGAATCCACATGGAGCACGGAACAATGAAAACCTTGATCAGCCTGTTTCTGACCGTTGTCGCCACCTCGGCCATGGCTGCCGGCAACGAGCCAGCGGCCAGCTCTTACGATCCGGCTCAGCCACTGGACATCGCCGAAGTGGTTTCAGTGACGAACACCGCAACTGCCTGCGACGTTGTGCCAGCGACCATGGTCTACATCGATCATCAGGGCAAGACTCATCGCGTAACGTATCAGGTGATGGGTAACTGCATGAGCAATCTGTGATTGCCGCTTCATAGCAACGTCCACGTATAGCTGAGGATCAAGCGGTTTTCGTCGACGTCACTGCGGTAGTTGGAGCGCGCCATCGCGTTGCGCACGCGTATCCCGAGGCCTTTGAGGCTGCCACTCTGCAACACATAGCCGAGATCGAGATCACGTTCGCGATCCTTGCCTTCT
>DQGF01000246.1:6305-13962 GCA_003525045.1 Pseudomonas sp.
TTCGCGATCCTTGCCTTCAAAACCCAGACCGGTATCGACATTGTTGCCGGTGATGTAGCGCACGGTGCTGGTCAGCCCCGGCACGCCGAGGGCCGCAAAATCATAGTCGTAACGCGCCTGCCAGGAGCGCTCATCGGTGTAGGCGAACTCGTAGGTCGGAACTTCGTTGCCCAAGGGTGAGATGTTGGCAAAGACCCGCGGGAAGGCGCTGTCACCGAACATGCCCTGATAACCGAGATAGAACGTGTGGCCACCGCGCTTGGCCGACAGCAAGGAAAAGAATGCCTGGTTGTCGATATTGCCCAGCAGCTTTTTGCCGTCTTCGCGTGAATCGTAATAACCAAGGTTGGCGCCCAGGATCCAGTTGCCCAGCGGCTGGCTGTGCTTGAGGCCGAGAAAGCGCTGGTTGTAGATATCTTCCAGTTGCCCGAACCAGGCACTGACCGAACTGCGCTTGTCATTGAAGGCGTAGTCGGCGCCGGCAAAGTTGAAACCATCGCTGCTGACCTGGCGCTGCGGTACATGACCGAGCATGGCTTGCATCTTTTCGTCACCGGCTTCGTTGCGCAGGCTGGTCGAACTCAAGTGGCCGCCCTGCACAGTCAGGCCATTGATCTCATTGGAGCTGATACTTGCGCCCTGATAGCTGGGCGGCAACAAACGGATATCGCTGAAGGCTAGCACCGGCACGTTGGGTTGCAGCTCACCCACCTTCAGTTCGGTTTTGGAGTAACGCACCTTCAAGGCGCCTTCCAGACGGCTGTAATCATTCGCCGCGCGCCCGTCATCCTGCACCGGCAACAAACCGGTATTGACCCGATCCGGGCCGCTGTCGAGCTTGAGACCGAGCAGGCCGATGACATCCACACCAAAACCGACGGGGCCTTGGGTGTAACCGGATTTGACGTTGAGGATGAAGCCCTGCGCCCACTCTTCGGCCTTCGATTGCCGGTTGGCCCCGACGATGTCGGAAAAGTCCCGGCTGAAGTAGTAATTGCGCGCTTGCAAGGTCGCCGTGGTGTCTTCGATGAAGCCGCCCTCGAGCGCCATTGCACCCGCGGAGAAACTCGAGACGACAGCCATGGACAACACTGAACCGGTTGTTGTAAAAATCTGTTTCATCGTTTTTTCTCTTATTTTTATTGATCGACAGGTTGAAGTGCTTTAGCCGCAGCGGACTCCTTGTGGGAAATGGGACGACGGGCGTTTAACAGCAAATGGGTGACCATGCCGAAAATCAGCCCCCAAAATGCAGCGGACAAACCGAACAACGACATTCCCGACGCGGTGGTGAGAAAAGTCACCAGCGCGGCTTCGCGATCACTCGGCGCGGCCATGGCGCCGGCCAACGCCCCGGCAATCGCGGCAAACAGCGCCAGCCCGGCCAGGGCCGCGACCAGCTCTTTGGGGAACGCCGAAAACAGGGAAACCAGGGTAGCGCCGAAGATCCCCAGCACCAGGTAACACAGGCCGCCCACAACCCCGGCCACATAGCGTCTGCGCGGATTTTCATGGGCCTCGCGGCCGGTACAAATGGCTGCGGTGATCGCCGCCAGATTCAGCCCGTGACAACCGAACGGTGCCAACAGCGCCGTGCCCAAAGCACTGCTGGCGATGATCGGGCTTGCCGGTGTTGAGTAACCGCTGGCGCGCAGCACCGCCATGCCGGGAACAAACTGGCCGGTCAGCGCCACCATCACCAGTGGCAAGGCAATATTCAGGGTCGCACTCAGGCTGAATGCAGGGGTGATCCACACCGGCGTGGCCAAGCCGATCACCAGCGCTTCGCGATGCAAATCACCGGCGAAAAAGGCGATGGAACAACCCACCAGCAGCACCATCAACACCGCATAACGTGGCATCACCCGCTTGCAGATCAGGTAAGTGGCAAACATCGCCAGCACCAGCGACGGCTTGCCCTGCAATGAGACGAACAACCCAGTGCCGAAGCTCAACAGAATTCCAGCCAGCATGGCCGCCGCAATGGCCGCGGGCAGTTTGCCGATGATCCGGTCAAAAGCCCCCGACACCCCGACCAGGAAAATAATCAGGCTGCTGACCAGATAAGCACCCACCGCTTCCGGCATGGAGATCCCCGGCAACAGCGCCACCAGCAACGCCGAACCCGGCGCCGACCACGCGATGATCACCGGTACGCGATAACGCAGGCTCAGACCAATGCCGAGCACGGCGCTGCCGATGGAGATCGCCCAGACCCAGGACGACAGCACCTCCCGCGAGAGGTGCGCGGTCTCGGCAGCCTGGAAGATGATCACCAACGGGCCGGCGTAGGAAATCACCGTGGCGATAAATCCGGCGACTGCCGCTGACAGGGAAAAGTCCTGGAATAACGCTTTCATGAAACCTCGCCGACAGCCCCGTCAGACAATCTGTGGTGCGAGCCCGGTAACTGTTGTTGGGCACTGCGCCGACTGCTGATGGCGAACACGGTCATGGCGATGGCGGCCACCGCACCGGGCAAGGCAAAGGCCATGAAATTCAGTTGCAGCGGCAGGCTGATCCCGAGCAAGGCACCGCCCAATAGCGGTCCGACGATGGCACCGTTGCGACCGATGCCCGACGCCCAACCCAGACCGGTGGAGCGAATGGTCATGGAATAGAACTGCGCGGCGCAGGCGTACAACAGAATCTGCGAGCCAATGGTGGTGGCGCCGGCGATGGCGATCAGCAGGTACAACAGCGGCGTCGGGCTGTTGAATCCCAGCAAGGTGATCGACACCGCAGCCACGGCGAAGAACACTGCCAACACTCGCGGCAGGTCGAGTTTGTCCCCCAGCACCCCGCCGCCGACCGCGCCGAAAATGGCACCGAAGTTGAGTACTAGCAGGAACGACAGACTCGATCCCAGGCTGTAACCGGCGTTGGCCATTAGTTTTGGCAGCCAGGAACTCAAGGCGTAGACCATCAGCAGGCAGCAGAAAAACGCCAGCCACAGCATCAGCGTGCGTAGCGCGCGACCCTCGCGGAACAATTGCAGTACCGGAGTGCCAGTACCTTTCACGTCGCTCATGTGCAGTTGATCGCCGGTTTGTGCGACGTAAGCCGGATCAATTCGCTGCAGGATAGTGCGCGCCTCTGCATTGCGTCCCTGACGCAGCATGAAACCCACTGACTCGGGCAGGAAATACATGATCAACGGCAACAACAGCAACGGCAGCACCGCCACGTAAAACACCGATTGCCAGCCAAAACTCGGGATCAGCACGATACCGAGCCCCGCCGATAACATGCCGCCCACCGAATAGCCGCTGAACATGATCGCCACCAGCGTGCTGCGGATTTTCTTTGGCGCGTACTCGTTCATCAACGCCACGACGTTGGGCATCACCCCGCCGATGCCCAGGCCGGCAACGAACCGGCAGAGGCCAAACTCGGTGGGGTTGCGGGCAAATCCATTGAGCACGGTAAAACCGCTGAAGAGCATCACGCAGATCGTGATGGCTTTTTTGCGGCCGATCCTGTCCGACAGCGGGCCGAAAAACAGCGCCCCGAACATCATTCCGAACAGTGCATAACTGCCCAGTGCGCCCGCCTGCAGGGGACTGAGCCCCCACTCTTTCATCAGCATCGGCAACACCACGCCGTAGATCACCAGATCGTAACCGTCGAAGATGATGATCAGGGCACACCAGAACAGCACCATCCAGTGGAAGCGGTTGAATCGTGCGTTGTCGATAACCTCATGTACGTCAATCTTGCGCATGGCATCTATCTCTTGTTGTTGTTTTTAGAGCGTCGGTAAAGCGGCTAACGTCCCGTAAAGCCGAGGGTAAAGTTGCCAGGCGCCAGGCAATATCCGATTTGCGCACATCACTATCCGTTTTGTGCAAGCCTCTGAACCGGGCGATGGATAAGGATTGTTTCGGGCATGGCGCACCACAGGTCCGGCAGAATCTGACCTTCTCCGACAAACTGTCTTCTTTACGATCACATTTGAACGCTAAGCTTGGGCCTATGGATGACTCAGATTACTTACGCCTGCTGACCATTGCGGCCGAGCAAGCCAACGCGTTTCTCTCCAATGCCCGCAAATGGGAGCGTGAGCGTTGGGTGTGCCAGCGCCTGCTGCAGGGCCTGAACATTCCCTACCGCGCCGACGAGTTCGCACCGGCCGCAGAGCCGCCGGATGTGCTGTTTCGGGACGCCAGTTTCGAAGTGTTCTTTGTGCTCGATGAGGGCCGGCGCCTCAACGACGAATGGCGCGATGAGCTGCAACGACGGCGCAGCGCATTTTCCCTGAGCCAGCTGGTGCGTCGCGAAGCCAAGCCCAGACGCATCCCGGCCAATGAATTCTTGCTGAGACTGGCCCCGACCTTGCGCAAAAAAGCGCACAACTACAAAGAACGCGGCATGGACCTCGGGGAACTGGACATCATTGCCTTCGCCAGCCTCAAGCGCGAAGTACTGGACCTCAACAGTCATTTCCCGCCGCCGACTGAATATCTGCGCCAGGGCTGGCGTTCGTTGTCACTGGTCGGTCCCACGTTCGCCCGGGTGCTGTTCGCGCACCCGGATGCACCGGATTTCCTGCGCAGCAACCTGGGTCGAAGCATTGTTTTCGACGTCGGGATCAGCCTGTGAGTCCATTGCAGGAATTGATTGCCGTAGTGCCGCAACAGGGTCGCGTTCGCTGGATCGGCGTGCGGCCGGAACGCCATGCGCCGATGATCGAGCTCGATGCCGTGGAAGCACGTCTCGAGGCTGGCTTGACCGGCGACCGCGCGCGCCCGGGCGTGCGTAATGCGCGCCAGGTGACGCTGATTCAGTGGGAGCATCTGGCCGTGATCAGTTCGCTGATGGGCCGCGCCGATGAGCAACCGGTGCTACCTCGGGATTTGCGGCGCAATATCGTCGTCAGCGGCATCAATTTGTTCAGTCTCAAAGGTCGACGCTTCAGGATTGGCCAGGCAATATTCGAAACTACCGGTTGGTGCCAACCCTGTGCCCGCCTGCAAAACAACCTCGGCCCCGGGACCTTTCAGGCCGTCCGTGGACATGGCGGAATCACCGCTCGGGTGTTACAAAGTGGAATCATTCGCTTGGACGATACAGTGAGCGTCGAGCCCATTCCGGCCAGCGGCTATGCTGCGTTCAATGCGGGATAACCTCGCTTGTAGCTTCTATACATTCAGCAACGTCTACCCCTGACGAGGCCCGATATGACCAGCCGCCTGAAACCCGAAGACCAGAAGCATGTCGAAGAGTACCTGCGACTGTCCCAGCACCGTGTCGAGCGCCGGCCTTTCCGGCCGTGGATGCTCCTGGCGCTGGTCTTGGCCGTGACCATTGGCCTGGGCCTGTTGAGCCGATTTATCAGTTACCTGACGCTATGAGCTGCCTCGCGCTCGCTCGGGTAATTGCACCGATTTCTTTTAGCCTTGCGAGATATCCCTATGACTCATCGTATTGTCATCGTTGGCGGCGGCGCCGGCGGTCTGGAGTTGGCTACCCGTCTGGGTAAGACTCTGGGCAAGCGCGGTACGGCCAGTGTGATGCTGGTCGACGCGAACCTGACCCACATCTGGAAACCGCTGCTGCACGAAGTAGCGGCCGGTTCCCTGAACTCTTCCGAAGACGAACTCAACTATGTTGCCCAGGCAAAATGGAACCACTTCGAGTTCCAGCTGGGGCGCATGAGCGGGCTTGATCGCACCCAGAAGAAAATCCAGCTGGCCGCAACCTACGACGAAACCGGCGTGGAGCTGGTCCCGGCCCGTGAACTGGGCTACGACTCGCTAGTGATTGCCGTTGGCAGCACCACCAACGATTTCGGCACTCAGGGCGCGGCGCAGCATTGCCTGTTCCTCGACACCCGCAAACAGGCCGAGCGCTTCCATCAGCAATTGCTCAACCACTACCTGCGCGCCCATGCCGGGCAAACCGATGTGGTAGAGCAGATCAGCGTGGCCATCGTCGGCGCTGGCGCCACGGGCGTGGAACTGGCGGCCGAACTGCACAACGCCGCCCATGAACTGGCGGCCTATGGCCTGGACCGGATCAAACCGGAAAACATGCACATCACCCTGATCGAAGCCGGGCCTCGGGTGCTGCCTGCACTGCCGGAACGCATTGGCGGGCCGGTGCATAAAACCCTGGAGAAACTCGGGGTCAATGTGATGACCAATGCCGCGGTCAGCGAAGTGACGGCCGACAGTTTGATCACTGCAGACGGAAAAGTGATCAATGCCAGCCTGAAAGTCTGGGCGGCCGGTATCCGTGCGCCGGGTTTCCTCAAGGACATCGATGGCCTGGAAACCAACCGCATCAATCAACTGCAAGTGCTGCCGACTTTGCAAACCAGCCGCGACGAAAATATCTTTGCCTTCGGTGACTGCGCGGCCTGCCCGCAACCGGGTACCGACCGCAACGTACCGCCGCGCGCCCAGGCGGCGCATCAGCAGGCTTCGTTGCTGGCCAAATCGCTGAAACTGCGGATCGAAGGCAAGGCTCTGCCGGAGTACAAGTACACCGATTACGGCTCGCTGATTTCGCTGTCGCGTTTTTCGGCTGTGGGTAACTTGATGGGCAACCTGACCGGCAGCGTGATGCTCGAAGGTTGGCTGGCACGGATGTTTTATGTGTCGCTGTACCGTATGCACCAGATGGCACTGTATGGCGCGTTTCGTACGGCAATGCTGATGCTGGGCAGCAAGATCGGGCGCGGGACTGAGCCGCGGCTGAAGCTGCATTAAGATATTCGGCGCTCATTAGGGCCTCTTCGCGGGCAAGCCTCGCTCCTACAGGTTATGTGTCGACCATTAACACCAGACCTGTAGGAGCGAGGCTTGCCCGCGAATGGGGCGCCGCGGTCTAACCTGCGGACACATCTGTGTCTCACTGTATCTCTCCCCCCGAATACCTCCCTTCGCTTACAAACTCCCCCCTTGCGCGACACAGTAGCGATACACCAGCCCTGCTAAATGGCCACACCCGAGCAAGGCACCCCGCCTGCACAGGTAATCGCCGCACTTACGTGGCGTCCTTTATCGAACGGTTGTGTCGTGCAACCCAGGAGAATGTAAATGTCCCGTACCCCTACTCTCGGCAAGAACACCCTTGGCCTGCTCGGCGCTGTCTTGGCTGGCGGCATGATGTTGTCCGGCTCCGTGTTCGCCTCCCAGCCTCTGACTCAGGGCTACCTGCTGGCCTCGGCCGAACAAGTGGTGAAAACCCCTGAAGGCAAGTGCGGTGAAGGCAAGTGCGGCGATGCGTCAATGGCAAAAACCGACACTGATGGCGACGGCAAGGTATCCCGCGCGGAATTCCTGAAAGTGGCGCCGAAGTCCAATTTCGACAAAATCGACACCAACCATGACGGCTTCATCGACGAACAAGAGGCGTTTGATAATGTAAAAGCCAACTACGAAGCCAATGGCAAGAAAATGCCAAAAGGCTTGTTCGAACACTTGAAAGACCAAGACGGCGCCTAAACCCCTGAGAACCAAGCCGCGCTTCCCGATGGAAAAGCGCGGCTTTTTTTCGCTTGGCTGATGAAAAGAAGCATGTTTTCAGCAGACAAAAAAAATCCCCGTATCTTTCGATACGAGGATTTTTAATATGGTCGGGGTAAGGGGATTCGAACTCCTGACATCCTGCTCCCAAAGCAGGCGCGCTACCGGACTGCGCTATACCCCGG
>DQGF01000065.1:0-4253 GCA_003525045.1 Pseudomonas sp.
ACCCGCCCCTGTTCCACCGTCAACTCCGCCAACGCCTGTGCCGCCGGTTCTGTACGCAACCGCCGCAGCAACGGCGCCAACTCAATCCCTTGCACATGCCAGATTCCCAATGGCTGATCCGCCGTGATCACCACCTCGGCCTCATCGACAAAGCCATCCCTGAGTACTGGCGCGCGCTCGATCCTCAGCGCGTTGAAATCCGCTTCGGCATGGGCGACCTCGGTATCCGGCCACTGGCGCCGCGCCTGCCAGAACGGTTGCTCCAGCCAGCGCCGCTCATCGGCATAAAAATCGCGCCCGATCCGCGCAAATCGCAAAAACAATTGCTCGACCCGCTGCTGATGAAACCGTTGGGCCAGCGCCGCTCGTTCAGGTTTTCGCAACAGCGTGTTAATCACCGTTGGCGCCTGTAACGCCGAAGACAGGGACTGAAAAATCCCGTTGCCCGACAGCGGATCCACCGCCATTGCCGCATCGCCGACCCGAATCCAGTGATCGCCACAGACCTGTGGACACAGAATCGCCGTGCTGCTGCGAGCATGCAGCTGTAGATCGAGCTCAGGCCCGTGCGCAAAAAACGCCTGAGCCAACGCCGAGCCCTGGCGTCGCTGACGACAGTAATCGAGCAACTGCGCCTTGCCTGGCAACTCGGCGCTGGCCACGTCGACCGTCCATTGCCAGTAACACTGACCGTCGGCCCGCCGCGCCATCCAGGCCCAGCCGTCCTCGAGACTTTCCACGGCGCTGGCGGTGGTGCCCGGCGTGCCTTGCCAGCGATTGAGCAGGCTGAGCGTCTCCGGCCCGCGCAGGCCTTTGCCAAGCGCTGGGGCCTGACGGCCTCGGGCCTCAACCAGAAAATCCGCAAGCAGCGCCTGACGCCCTTCGAGCTCGATCCGATGTCCCGACGCCAAAGTGTGAACCGCCAACACCCGAGCTTCGATCAGCTCGACGCCCGCCAAGCGCAGGTCCTCGCGCAGGCCTCGATCAAAGCTCGGGCGATCCAATAGATATTCGATGTTTTGCGCATGCTGCTGGCCGTTCCACGACACCTGGCGCTGGGAAGGCAACGCCGCATCCGCCAGCGCCTGATTCAGCCCCGCGCCGCGCAACGCATCGAGCACCCGCACGGAAACGCCTTCCAGCGCGGCAAAGCGGCGCCACTCACTGACCAGCGTCACTGCATAACCGAGCCGCCTCAACCCCAGCGCGACGGCCGCACCTGCCGGGCCGGCGCCAAGAATGACAAGCGCCGTCATGCGCCGAAACGCCGTTCAGGGCCGTGATAACGGGCATGCTCGCGCAACCATTCGATGACCTGTTCGTTGCTCGCCTCGGGATGCGCCACCAGGAAACCCGCAATGTGCCCGCTCAAGGCCGCGCACCCCAGACTGGCGCCGGACTGGCCGGGATAGGTCCCATGCACACAGGCCGCGAAATCCGCCTGAGCGCTGTTGAGCCATGACCATTCCTGTTCGGCGCAACGCGCATCACCGGTGACCCGCAACACCTGTGGATAATTCGCCGGGAACACGCCCTCGCCCTGCGCCGGACTCGACGCACAGAGCAGAATGCCCCGCGCCACCGCCAACCCGCAGGCTTCGCGCAACAGGCTGCGATCCTGACGCAGGCCAAGACTCAGATTGATCAGGCGCACGTCCTGCGCCACCAGCCAGTCAATGGCCGTGGCGATCTGCAAGGCACTGGTGACACCCCGCTGGTCGAACACCTGCCCCACGCAAAATACCGCCGCCGGCGCCCGCCGACCGATGGCCTCGATCACTGCGCTGCCGTGGCCGAGCGGATCGTCGCGCAAATCGCTTTCTGCCAGCCCACCCTCCAGCAACGAGAATCGTCGCCCGGCGACCACCTGCACCCGCTGTGCCGCCGAGTGACCGCTGTCCACCACGCCAATGCGCAGTTCAGGCTTCATGCGGCACCGTTTTCGAGGTCAACACGCCGTCGAGCAATTCAAAGCGCAGATCGGCATCGGCCAAGGTGGAAGGACGATGGCTGATAAGGATTCGCGTACGTCCGGCAAACAAGCGGTCGATGGCCTCGATCACTTCGCGCTCGGTGGCTTCATCCACCGCCGAAGTGGCTTCGTCCAGCACCAGAATCAACGGGTCCTGCAACAGCGCCCGGGCAATGGCGATGCGTTGTTTCTGTCCGCCGGACAGCTGCTGGCCGCGCTCGCCCAAGGGGCTGTCGAGGCCTGCGGGCAACGACGCGATCAGGCTGTCGAGTTGCGCCAGCCGCGCCACTTCGGCGATTGCTTCGCGACTGGCGTCCGGCACGGCGTAGGCCAGGTTGTCGGCGAGGCTGCCGCGGAACAGCACGATGTCCTGACTGACCACCGCAATGCGCCGACGCAACTGGAACAGGTCCAGTTCCCGCAAGTCGACTTCGCCCAACAGCACCCGGCCAGACTGTGGATCGTGGTGCCGTTGCAACAGGTCGATCAGGGTCGATTTACCGACACCGGAGCCACCACTCAGGGCAACTTTCAAACCATAGGGAATACGCGCCTCGATGCCACGCAGAGTCGTCGGGCGACCGGGATGGCTGAAGTGCACGTCGTCGAAACGCAACTCGCCGGAGGTCGGCATCGGCTGCGGCGTAACCGGTGTGAGGACCGTCGGCTCCTCACCGCGCAGCTCCAAGACCCGCCCGAGGCTGACGGTCATCCGTTGGATAGCGACGTAGAGCCCGAGCAGGCTCTGAACCGGTCCGACCGCCATGCCCAGATAAGTCGAAAACGCGATCAGCGCGCCCAATTGCCAGGTCCCCTGCACGACCCAGTAACCGCCAATCAAAAACGCACAGGCCCTCGATAACGACGTCAGCGTGCCGGGCACTGCCTGGGTGAAGAACTCGGTCACTTGCAGGCGCAACAACTGGCTCATATAGCCCTGACCCAAGGTCTCCAGCCGCCGCGCTTCCCGTTGTTGCTGACCCGCGGACTGGATGAATTTCATCACCGGCAAGGTCTCGACCATGAATGACGACATGTCCGCCGAACGCTCGCGCAACTGCCGCACATCGCGCTCGACCTTGCGCCGCATCCAGCGCAGCCAGAGCACGTCGAGGGGAATCAGCACCAAGGCCAGCAGCGAGAGTTTCCACGACAGGGTTACCAACATCGCCACGGCGACCACCAGACCGATCACGCTCGATACCGCAGAGAACAGCGAATCCACGGCAAAACGTTGAATCTCCGCAACGTCGCCATCGAGGCGTGACATCAGGTCACCGATGCGCCGCTGGCCGTAGAAACTCGGCGAGAGCCGTTGCAAATGTCGATAAAGATCATCGCGCAGGGCAAACAGAATTCGCCCGGACAGCCGCGTGTGCAGGTAACGATTGACCCCGGACAGCAGCGTGCCGAGCAACCCGGCCATGATCATCAGCCCGGCGATCAGCACCAGCATGGGAAAGTTGCGCGCCAGCAGGCCGTCGTCGATCAGCAACTTGGTCAGCCAGGGTTGCACCAGCACCAGCGCCGAAGCACAGGCCGATAAACCGAGCAGCCCGGCAATCGCCAGACGATGGGGTCGCACAAAGCTGTAGAGCCAGCGCAACGCTGCTTGCAGGGTTTCGGGGTGCTGGCTGTCGATCAGCCGAACGATCAAGCGCTGCATCACGAGCGCAACTGTTTGAGCTTGCGATACAGGGTCGCGCGGCTGATGCCCAGGGCGTCGGCGGCGGCCGAGACATTGCCCAGGTGAGTGTCCAGGGACTGGCGGATCAGCTCCAGTTCGTTTTCGCGAATGCTGCCGGCTTGGGGGCGTTCGCTGGCAGTCAGTTCATCGAGCATGCTGTCGGGCAAGTGGTCGAGGGTGAGTACGAGGTCACCTGGCTCACGCATGGCCAGCGCGGTGCGCAGAACCATCTCCAGTTGGCGGATGTTGCCCGGCCAGTGGTAGCCGCCGAGCAAGCGGTTCAAATCGTCATGCAGGACCACCGTCGGCGCATCGAGTTTGGCCAGCAAGCGACCGACCAGGGCGCTGAAATCGTCACGTTCGCGCAGCGCCGGGAGCATCACGCTGATGCCGTTGACCCGGTAGAACAGGTCCTCGCGGAACTGCTTGTGCGCGACCAAGACCGCGAGGTCCCGGTTGGTCGCCGCGATGATGCGGACGTCGACCTTGACCGGCTTGCGTCCGCCGACCGCTTCCACGGCACCTTCCTGTAATGCGCGAAGCAGTTTCACCTGCGCGCTCAGCGGCAATTCGCTGACCTCGTCGAGGAACAGC
>DQGF01000065.1:4380-4562 GCA_003525045.1 Pseudomonas sp.
CGGTAGAACAGGTCCTCGCGGAAATGTTTTTCTTCCACCAGGCGCTTAAGGTCACGGTGGGTGGCGCAGATGAGTGCAACGTCAATGTCTTGCTCTTCGCCGGCACCCAGCGGCGCGACTTTGCGGTCCTGCAACACCCGCAGCAAACGAGCCTGCAAAGCCAGCGGCATGTCGCCGATTTC
>DQGF01000429.1:0-4787 GCA_003525045.1 Pseudomonas sp.
CTACCAACTGAGCTATTCCCGCGTCTTGGTGTGGCGCATTGTATAGAATCCAGAAGCCCCGTCAACCCTTTGATTCAAAAAAGTTTATTTCTTTTCTGCATCGGTCTTCAGATGCGGCCAGGCAGCCCGCAAGTACTGGACCATGGACCACAACGTCAGGGCCGCAGACACCAGCAACAAGGCATAACCCACCAGGACCCAGAACGTGAAGTCCGACGGGTTGGCCAGCAGGATCACCAGCGCCAGCATCTGCGCGGCGGTTTTCCATTTGCCCAGGTTCGATACCGCGACGTGGGCCCGGGCGCCGAGTTCGGCCATCCACTCCCGCAGCGCCGAGACAACGATCTCACGACCGATGATGACGGCGGCCGGCAGCGTGAGCCACAGGTTGCCGTGTTCCTGCACCAGCAATACCAGCGCTACGGCGACCATCAGCTTGTCGGCAACCGGATCGAGGAAAGCCCCGAATGGTGTGCTTTGCTCCAGACGGCGGGCCAGGTACCCGTCCAGCCAGTCTGTGGCGGCGGCAAAGGCGAAGACCGAAGCGGACGCCATGTAGCTCCATTGGTAAGGCAGGTAGAACAGTAAAATAAAGATCGGAATAAGCAGGACGCGTAGAACGGTAATCAGATTAGGGATATTCATCGGCACAACTGGCTACGAGGTGAGGTGGCATTCTACTCGCTGTGCAGATTTGCATAAATCAACTCTGCGAGCTTTTTACTGATCCCGGGTGCTTTGGCGATCTCTTCGATGCTGGCACGAGACAGCTCCTGCAATCCACCAAAATGTTTCAACAAATCACGTCGACGTGTCGGGCCGACGCCGGCGACGCCCTCAAGCGTGGACGTACGGCGGGTTTTGCCACGGCGGGCGCGGTGCCCGGTAATCGCGAAACGGTGGGCTTCGTCGCGTATCTGCTGGATCAAATGCAGCGCGGGGGAATCGCCGCGCAAGGTGAATTCGTGGGCGGCATCATTAAGGTACAAAGTTTCGAAACCGGCCTTACGTGTTGCGCCCTTGGCCACGCCCAGCAGGATCAGGTCGGGCACCGCCAGTTCATTGAGCACATCCCGGGCCATGGACAGCTGGCCCTTGCCGCCGTCCACCAACAGAATGTCCGGCAGTTTGCCCTCCCCATCCTTCAGCTTGCTGAAGCGTCGGGTCAGGGCCTGGTGCATCGCGGCATAGTCATCGCCGGGGGTGACGCCTTCGATGTTGTAGCGTCGGTAGTCGGACTTGATCGGGCCTTCCGGGCCGAATACCACGCAGGACGCCACGGTCGCTTCGCCGCTGGAGTGACTGATGTCGTAACACTCCAGACGCTGCGGTGGCTCGTCCAGGTTCAGTACCTCTGCCAACGCATCGAAACGTGCGGCAACATGTTGCCGGTTGGCCAGCCGCGCGCCCAGCGCCTGCTCGGCGTTGGTGATCGCCAATTGCTGCCAGCGTGCTCGCGTACCACGGACCCTGTGGCTGATGGTCAGTTCGCGACCGCGCAGCTCGTCGATGGCCGCGATCAGGGTCGGGAAGTCTTCGTGCACCACGTTGACGATCAGCTCGCTCGGCAAGTCGCGTTCGGGGCTGCTGATAAAGTATTGGCCGAGAAACGCCGCCATCACTTCGGAAACGTCTTCTTCAATACCCACCTGCGGGAAAAAGTTCTTGCTCCCCAGTACTCGCCCGCCGCGCACGCTGATCAAATGAACGCAGGCACCGCCCGGGTTGACGAACGCCGCAATCACATCGACATCGCCCGTCCCGCCTTCCATGCTCTGCTGATCCTGAACCCGACGCAGCAACGAGATCTGGTCGCGCAACTCGGCGGCACGCTCGAATTCCAGGTTGATCGCCGCCTCTTCCATGGCGGCGGACAACTCGTCCGTCAGCGCATTGCTGCGTCCCTCGAGGAACATGACCGAGTGCCGTACGTCTTCGGCGTATACCTCGGGCTCCACCAGACCGACACAAGGTGCCTTGCAGCGTTTGATCTGGTATTGCAGGCACGGCCGCGTACGGTTCTTGTAATAGCTGTCTTCGCACTGACGCACGAAAAAGGTCTTCTGCAGCAGGCTCAGGCTTTCGCGAATCGCCCCGGCGCTGGGATAAGGACCGAAATATTTACCTTTGGCCTTCTTCGCACCGCGATGGATGCTCAGGCGCGGGAACTGGCCATCCGAGAGGAAGACATAGGGGTAGGATTTATCGTCCCGCAGCAGAATGTTGTAGGGTGGACGCCACTCCTTGATCAGCGTCTGTTCAAGCAACAGGGCTTCGGTTTCATTGGCCGTAATCGTCGTTTCGACCTGGGCGATACGCGCCACCAGGGCGGCGGTCTTGGGTGCGAGCCCGGACTTGCGGAAGTAGCTCGACAGACGGCTCTTGAGGTTCTTGGCCTTGCCGACGTAGAGCAGGCGCGCATCGCTGTCGAACATGCGATACACACCGGGGCGCCCACTGACGGTCGACAGAAATGCACCTGGATCAAAGGCTTCAGTCATTTTCAGAGGCTGGCATCGACCATGCCGTGGCGGACCGCCAACAGCGTCAACTCGACATCACTGCTGATCGAAAGCTTTTCGAAAATGCGGTAACGGTACGTATTCACGGTTTTTGGCGACAGGCAAAGCTTGTCGGAAATGATCTGGACCTTCTGGCAGCCGACAATCATCAGCGCGATCTGGATTTCCCGCTCCGACAGTGCATCGAACGGCGAATCGTTGGTCGGCTGAAAAGACTTGATCGCCAGTTGCTGGGCGATCTGCGGGCTGATGTAGCGTTGCCCGGCAAACACCAGGCGGATCGCCTGGACCATTTCCGGCAACCCGGCCCCCTTGGTCAGATAACCGGCGGCTCCGGCCTGCAACAATCTTGTAGGAAACGGATCCTCTTCGCACACGGTGACCGCGACGACCTTGATATCCGGATGACTGCGCAATAATTTGCGCGTGGCTTCAAGACCGCCGATTCCCGGCATCTTGACGTCCATCAGTACCACATCGGGTTTCAACTCACGCGCCTTGAGCAGGGATTCTTCACCTGATTCAGCCTCGCCGACCACTTGCAGGCCATCGATGTCAGCCAGCATTCGTGTAATGCCTGTACGAACGAGATCATGGTCATCGACTACTAGCACCCTAATCAAGCAGACACCTCGCGATATGGTCTTATGGTCTTATTGGGTTGCTGGACACCTTAGCAAAAAGCGACTGGCAGACCTAGCGGCAAGCGCTATATAAACAGTATCAATACTTCTTGAAAGGCTTGCCATATACGTGTCTTAGCGATGCGACCCATCGAGATCGCGCTGCATTCTCAGGAAACACTCGTCCGTGCCAACCACTGTCAGTCCCTTTCTCTCATATAAAGTTCGCGCGGGGTTATTTCGGAAAACCGTCAAACGCAACGCCCGGCGTCGTTCACGGCACGCCATGGCCAATACCCGATCGATCACCCAGGAGCCGGCGCCCTGCCCTCGAAACGCTTCGATGACGTGCAATTCGCGGATGTACAGATCCCTGGCGTCCCGACTCAGGCTGACGTAACCAAGCAAGGTATCGCCCTCCACAATCAGCCAGTTCTCGCGCACGGCCCAGCCCACATCAAAACCTTCGTCCTGCCACAGCAAATTATGCTGAATGTAATAGCGCAGCATGTTGTCACAGGTCAGCTTTCGAGCGAAGTCGAGGTCCCGGGGTGTCGCCGGGCGTAATTCCAATGCCATCAAGCCTCCGCGCCAGCCACTGTTTGCCCCTGCAGTCATCGGCATTGCGCCGGGCAATGACCAGGACGTCGCCGACGCCCGGATTGCACTGCGCCCTGCCGACTCCGTGACGTGGGGTTTGACCAGACACCAAGTGTGTCACAACCCTGGACGCACTCAAGCGATAGAAAACGCCATCGGTGATCGATAGCATTTTCTGATTGAATCCACCTACCGGCCTCTAGTAAGCTCGCTGCATTCATCGGAGACAGACCATGTTCAACACCCCCTCACCGCTTCAGAATTCCAGCGCCTTGCGCTCGGTCGCGGCTGTCCGGGTGAATGACGTCTGTGCTTCGGTCAGCTTTTATTTTGGGTATTGGTTTAGCCACTGGCGCGCCTGATACCCACACGGCGCCCACTTTAAACGGGTCGCCACCAGAGAATTCTCAACCCCCGGTCGGCCTCCCGACCGGGGGTTTTGTTTTTTCAGCCCTGCACATTTTCAGCGACACCCGTCCATTTGAGGATTCACGACATGAACTACGCCACTTATTACCGTTACGACAGTTTTACCGCCTGGCGATTTAGCAACCTCCGCTCGGGACAGCCTGCCGCCTCCGATCGGTCACCCACAGGTGGCAAGCACACCCACGCGGCCAATCCGGCCAATTGTCGAACACCCCAGTAGGGCCGGGCGCGCGGGACCGAACCCGCCGCCAGCCCAGGAAGCCTGAATATGAACTCGTCCGTCTCCGCTCTGCCGCTGTCCACCTTGAGCCCTGCCAATGAAGCGCTGACCATGCGCCTGCCCAGCTCATTGCAACTCAAACAGCAATTGCCTCTCACCAATGCCCTGACCCGGCAAGTCGCTGCCCACCGCCAGGCGGTTCGCGCGATCCTCAATGCTGAAGACTCCCGTCTGCTGGTCATCGTCGGCCCTTGCTCGATTCACGATCCCCAGTCGGCCCTCGAGTACGCCAGCCATCTGGCCCGCCTCGCCACCGAAGTCAGTGATGAAATGCTCCTGGTGATGCGTGCCTACGTCGAAAAACCCCGCACCACGGTGGGCTGGAAAGGCCTG
>DQGF01000429.1:5140-5277 GCA_003525045.1 Pseudomonas sp.
CTGACCCTGTCTCGCGAACTGATGCGCGAAATGCTGCAGCTGGGTTTGCCGATTGCCACCGAACTGCTGCAACCGATGGCCGCCGGCTACTTCGACGACCTGCTCAGTTGGGTAGCGATCGGCGCCCGCACCACCGA
>DQGF01000120.1:0-291 GCA_003525045.1 Pseudomonas sp.
CGGCAGCGGGCGCAGCGACTTGGTCAGCAGACGCACGTTGGTCATTTCGACGTACAGGTCGCCCTTGCCGGAGCGCGCCAGGGTGCCTTCGGCAGCAATGATGTCGCCCAGGTCCCAGGTTTTCACCGCGGCCAGGGTTTCTTCGGACAGGGTTTTACGGTTGACGTAAACCTGGATGCGACCGGACATGTCCTGGATCACCATGAACGAGCCACGGTTGAGCATGAGACGACCGGCAACCTTGACCGGGATAGCAGCCTCTGCCAGCTCTTCCTTGGTCTTGTCCGCGTA
>DQGF01000120.1:615-839 GCA_003525045.1 Pseudomonas sp.
TTCTGCAAGTCTTCGCAGTAGTTGTCACGGCGGAAGTCGTTCGGGAAGGCATTGCCCTTGGCGCGCTCGGCAGCCAGCTTTTCCTTGCGCAGGGCGATCAGGGAGTTTTCTTCCTGTTGCAGGGCTTGCGGGTCGAGTTCTAGGTCGCTCATGTCTTTAAAAATTCCATCACAGGTTCGTTGCCCCTGCCTGGCGGCAGGGTTCGCGGGCAAGTCGGGTCGCCG
>DQGF01000120.1:1135-2413 GCA_003525045.1 Pseudomonas sp.
TTCGCGGGCAAGTCGGGTCGCCGCATCGCTCTCTCCTACAGGATCACGAAGATCCTGTAGCGCGTGCCTTAGAGCCCTTGTTTCAAGCTGGCAATCAGGTATTCGTCGATATCGCCGTCGAGTACCTTGTCGCAGTCGCTGCGTTCGATGTTGGTGCGCAAATCCTTGATTCGCGACGCATCGAGCACGTAGGAGCGAATCTGGTGACCCCAGCCGATGTCCGACTTGGTGTCTTCCAGGGCTTGCGAGGCAGCGTTGCGTTTCTGCACTTCCTGCTCGTACAAGCGCGCCCGCAGCATTTTCATCGCGGTGTCTTTGTTGGCGTGCTGGGAGCGTTCGTTCTGGCAGCTGACCACGGTGTTGGACGGTACGTGGGTGATACGTACGGCCGAGTCGGTGGTGTTTACGTGCTGACCACCGGCACCGGATGAGCGATAGGTATCGATGCGCAGGTCCGACGGGTTGATGTCGATTTCGATGTTGTCATCGATTTCCGGCGACACGAACACGGCCGAGAACGAGGTGTGACGACGGTTACCAGAGTCGAACGGGCTCTTGCGCACCAGACGGTGCACACCGATCTCAGTCTTCAGCCAGCCAAAGGCGTATTCGCCCTTGATGTGCACGGTAGCGCCCTTGATCCCGGCGACTTCACCGGCCGACAGCTCCATGATGGTCGCATCGAAACCGCGTTTGTCGGCCCAGCGCAGGTACATGCGCAGCAGGATGTTGGCCCAGTCCTGGGCCTCGGTGCCACCAGAGCCGGCCTGGATGTCCAGGTAGGCGTTGTTGGCATCCATCTCGCCGCTGAACATGCGACGGAATTCGAGTTTTTCCAGGGACTCGCGCAGGCGCTCGACTTCGGCAGCGACGTCATCGACGGCGGCCTGGTCTTCTTCCTCGGCGGACATCAGCAGCAGGTCCTTGGCGTCGGCCAGGCCGCTGTGCATTTCGTCGAGGGTTTCGACGATCTGAGCCAGCAGAGACCGCTCGCGGCCCAGTTCCTGAGCGTACGACGGGTTGTTCCAGACATTCGGATCTTCAAGCTCGCGATTGACTTCAGTCAGACGCTCATGCTTTTGATCGTAGTCAAAGATACCCCCGAATAGTTTCGGAGCGCTCGGACAGGTCCTTGATACTGTTAAGGATCGGGTTGATTTCCATGGCGGGCAGCACTCGTTGGCGAACTTTTGAAAGCCGGCGAGTATACCGTAATCAGGCTGTCACGGCAGCCCGCCTGGCGGACTGAATGCCGCCCAATTCCGTTTTGACAGCATC
>DQGF01000120.1:2717-6184 GCA_003525045.1 Pseudomonas sp.
CAATTCCGTTTTGACAGCATCAAAGAGAGGAAAACTTCTCAAAGAAAAATCCTACCAAGTAAACACACTCTTCCCACACCAGAAGCAGAATTGCCCTGCATCAACTCCATACTCACTCATTCACAGTCCCGCACTTCTAAATAAGCACAAGGGATGTGTGATGTTCAGCCCCGCCAACCAAGCCTCTTTCCTCCTGGACATCGAGGGTTTCTCCCACGACCTGCAAGTTCTTGAGTTCACCGGAAAGGAAGCCATCAGCCAACCCTTTCGTTTCGATCTGAAACTGGTCAGCGAACGTCCCGATCTGGACCTGGAAAGCCTTCTGCATCGGATGGCTTTCCTGGGCTTTGATCGCCACGGCGCCGGTATTCATGGCCAGGTTTACAGCATCGGCCAGGGCGACGCAGGCAAGCGCCTGACCCAATACCAGCTCAGCCTGATGCCCAGCCTTGCCTATCTGGGCCACCGTTTCGACCAGAAAATATTCCAGAAACTGAGCGTGCCGCAGATCATCGCCCAGGTACTGGAAAGCCACGGCATCCTGCGCAATGGCTACCGTTTTGCCCTCGGCACGGATTACCGCCCACGGGACTATTGCGTCCAGTACGGCGAGAGTTGCCTGCATTTTTTGCAACGACTTTGCGAAGAAGAAGGCCTGCATTACCACTTTGAGCACAGCCGCGAGGGGCATGTGCTGGTGTTCGGGGATGATCAAACAGTGTTCCCCAGACTTCACCACCCCACCGCTTACCTGCAAGACAGCGGACTGGTCGCCGATGACCCGGTGATAAAAGGCTTCACCCTTGCGATGGAAACCCGCCCCACTTGCGTAACCCGCCGCGATTACGACTTCGAGAAGCCTTTGCTGCAACTGGAGAGCGCCGCGAAAGACCCTTCGCTGCTGCGCCTCGAAGACTACGGATTTCCGGGCCAATTCACCGATCGCGAACACGGCAAACACCGCGCCCGACGAACACTTGAACGACACCGCAGCGATTATCGGCAAGCCACTGGACACAGCGATCAGCCGATGCTGCTCAGTGGTCATTTCCTGCCCATGACCGGCCACCCGCGCCATGAATGGAATGACTTGTGGTTGCTGACCGAAGTCATCCACACCGGCAAACAGCCGCAAGTGCTGCTGCAAGAGTCGATCACCATTGCCTCAAGCGGCGAGTTTTCTCAGGGTTACCGCAACACTTTTCTCGTCACACCGTGGGAAGTGCCCTTCCGACCTGCGCTCGACCACCCCAAAGCCACGATCAACGGCTATCAGCATGCAGTGGTCTGCGGCCCGCCCGGCGAAGAAATCCATTGCGACGAATACGGGCGTGTACGTATTCAGTTTCCCTGGGACCGCGACGGCGACCACAACGATCACTCCAGTTGTTGGGTCCGGGTAGCCAGCGGTTGGGCCTATGATCGTTATGGCAGTGTGCTGATTCCTCGGGTCGGCATGGAAGTGATCGTCGGTTTCTATCAAGGCGACCCGGACAAACCGTTGATCGTCGGCTGCCTCCCTAACGGCGCTAACCCGACCCCGCTCGACCTGCCCGCCGACAAAACCCGCAGCGTGCTCAAAACCCAAAGCAGCCCCGGCGGCGGCGGTTACAACGAGCTGCGAATCGAAGATCGCAAAGGCCTTGAGGAAATTTCCATCCGCGCCCAGCGCGATTACGTACAACACGTGCTGAACGACGAGCGGGTGCAAGTCGACAACCAGCGCAGCATTGTAGTCGGGGGCAATGCCCGTCATGAACTGCACGCAGAAGAACAGCACATCACCCACGGCAACCGACTGACGGAAATCAGGCAAAACGACCACCTGACGGTGCATGGCGACCGTCATGTTCGCGCCACCAGCCATCGGTTGAGCGCTCAACAGCAGGTCCACCTCAGTGCCGGCCAAAACATCGTCATCGATGGCGGCGCCAGCGCCACGATCCAGGCCGGCGGTGCGTGGATCACGATCAATTCAGCAGGGGTTTTCAGCAGTGTGCCCATTCAGGTAGGCGGTGCACCGATGCCGCTCATGGCGGCGGCCCCGGTGGCGCTCGACACGAGCGAACCGCCACTCCCCGAAACGGTTTCAACCGCACTACTCAAACACCTGCTCGGCGACGAAGCCTTGATTGAACTCTGCCAGATGCCCCGCGGTGGAACGCCGATGGACTGCCCGCTGAGCGACTGCCAATGCCGTAAAGCCTTGGGCTATGGAGATCGCTCATGAACACTTGGATTCTGTTGGAGCGCCCGGCCGCTCAACTCAAAACCCTTTACAGCATGTCGACACATCCCGACACCCAGAGGCTGTTCGCCGGCACTTCACTCAGCAATTTCGCCGAACACAGCCCCCTGCTGGTCAGGCTGAACAACCAGCCAACACTCATTCAGGCGATCGAGAACACCCCGGTTGAATGGCCCGGCCTGATGATCGAAAGCGCCTGTGACACGCCCTCTGTACTCGCTCATTTGCGCCAGATGCTGTTCGTCAATTTCGACAAGCAACGCAAAGGCGTGCTGCGTTACAGCAACCCGACCGTCGCCAGCTATTTTTTTGGCGCCTGTTCGGCGCAAGACCTCAGCCTGTGGCTGGGTCCGATCAATGGCCTGCGCTGGTTCGGTGCGACGTGGGCCAGCCAGGCGGCAGGTGAAACCGGCTGGCAGCAGTTAAACAACCTCCACGCGACGGATTGGCACATTGAGCGGACCCACCGGGCGATGGTTCTGAGCGCCGCCCAGGAAGAGGCCTTGACGCGCCAGCGCAATGAACAGTTTCTCTATCACTGGTGGCAGCAACATCCCCAGCACTCATTTGTGCAGGCCAATGAGTTGTTGGAACAAGCGCTGACCCAGGGCATCGACGACAGTGACGCCATCAGCGCATTCCTGAGCACCCACTGCATGCAGGTTCAGTCATGACGCGCCTCGGGAAGTTGACCGGTGGCCCCGGCTGCGAGCGCGACAAGCTGATTGTTCAAGTGATTGGCACGGGACATTCCAAAAACCAGCGCCTGGTGATCGTTGATCAGTCCGGCCTGGAACCACTCCAGACCCTGACCGATGAGGCGGTGTGCGAAACAGAGCGTTTGACCAGCGTCCACAGCGAGTTGTTTGTGTGGGATTGGTCCGCACAGCTCAAGCATCAGTTGTGGCTGGAAATTGCCACCACCCATGGGCCGCCTATTCGCCTGCCGTTGCTGGAAGACGTGCGTGTCACCCCGCGTCAACTGGAAGCCCAGTGGAATCAGGTCGTACCGGTCCTGCCTTTCGTCGCGCTGCCCGGTACGCGCAGCCGCTATGACCTCGGCACGCCGGTACTGTGCCGCAGTGGCTATGTCTATGTGTTTTACCGCGATTGTCTCTGGCGTGAATTGGAAGTGCATCAGGACGGCGAACTCACGACTTACCGCGACATCGATCTACAGGCGTATCGCCTGAATCACGAATTCAGTAGCGATTACCGA
>DQGF01000183.1:0-8599 GCA_003525045.1 Pseudomonas sp.
TAATAAGCCGCTCCTCCCAGGCATATGTTCTCGTTATTCATACGGCAGACCGGCCTGGATGCAGACTGACAGAAGATAAACGCAACAGGCAGCACTGCAAAGTGCTGCCTGTGCGCCAACAGCATAGATGCAACCGGCGATATCACTCGCTGGAAAGCAGGTCCATGGTGTGTTTATCCATCATTTCCAATGCACGGCCACCGCCGCGAGCAACGCAGGTCAGCGGGTCTTCGGCAACGATCACCGGCAGACCGGTTTCCTGGGCCAGCAACTTGTCGAGGTCGCGCAGCAAGGCGCCACCACCGGTCAGTACCAGGCCACGCTCGGCGATATCGGAAGCCAGTTCCGGAGGCGATTGCTCCAGCGCACTTTTCACCGCCTGAACGATAGTCGCCAGGGACTCTTGCAGAGCTTCCAGCACTTCGTTGGAGTTCAGGGTGAATGCGCGTGGAACGCCTTCGGCCAGGTTACGGCCGCGAACGTCGACTTCGCGAACTTCGCCGCCCGGGTAGGCGGTGCCGATTTCCTGTTTGATGCGCTCGGCGGTGGACTCGCCGATCAGGCTGCCGTAGTTGCGACGCACGTAGGTGATGATCGCTTCGTCGAAGCGGTCGCCGCCAACCCGTACGGATTCGGCGTAAACCACACCGTTCAGGGAGATCAGCGCGATTTCAGTGGTACCGCCACCAATATCGACAACCATCGAGCCGCGAGCTTCTTCAACCGGCAGACCGGCACCGATCGCAGCCGCCATCGGCTCTTCGATCAGGAATACTTCACGGGCACCGGCACCGAGGGCCGATTCACGGATGGCACGACGTTCAACCTGGGTGGATTTGCACGGGACGCAGATCAATACACGAGGGCTGGGCTGCAGAAAACTGTTTTCGTGAACTTTGTTGATAAAGTATTGCAGCATCTTTTCGCAGACGCTGAAGTCGGCGATCACGCCGTCTTTCATCGGACGAATGGCAGCAATGTTGCCTGGCGTACGGCCGAGCATGCGCTTGGCCTCGGTGCCAACGGCAACGACACTTTTCTGGTTACCGTGTGTCCGAATGGCCACAACCGATGGCTCATTCAGAACGATTCCGCGCTCGCGCACGTAAATAAGGGTGTTGGCAGTGCCCAGGTCAATGGAGAGATCGCTGGAAAACATGCCACGCAGTTTCTTGAACATGGGGAAAGGACCCTAGGCAACGCGTGGGTAAAAAAGTGCGGCAAACTCTAACAACGACAGGGATTTTGGGCAAGGCGCCAATATGTTAAATTGACCGCTTTTCTGTGCACCAACCCCCACAATCGCGGCCTTATGACCGTAGAAATGCGGTAGTGTTCCGACAATCTAACACACGGACGCGGTCCGTTCTGTTTTCCACTGGAGATTCCCATGGCGCTTGAACGCTCCGACGTGGAAAAAATCGCTCATCTGGCCTGCCTTGGCCTCAATGATGCCGATCTTCCACACATCACTTCGGCCCTGAACAGCATTCTCGGGCTGGTCGACGAAATGCAGGCGGTCAATACCGACGGTATCGAGCCGCTCGCCCACCCACTGGAAGCCAGCCAGCGCCTGCGTGCAGACGTCGTGACCGAGACCGATCATCGCGAGGCTTACCAGTCCATCGCACCAGCGGTCGAAAACGGCCTGTACCTGGTTCCGAAAGTCATCGACTAAAGGGAAAGAGCCTGCAATGCATCAATTGACTCTGGCCGAGATCGCCCGCGGTCTCGCCAACAAAAAGTTTTCTTCCGAAGAGCTGACCAAGGTCCTGCTGGCGCGCATCACCCAGCTCGATCCTCAGCTCAACAGCTTCATCAGCCTCACCGAGGACCTGGCGCTCCAGCAGGCCAAAGCCGCTGACGCACGTCGGGCCAATGGTGAGAGCGGCGCCCTGCTCGGCGCGCCGATCGCCCATAAAGACCTGTTCTGTACCCAGGGCATCCGCACCAGTTGCGGCTCGAAGATGCTCGACAACTTCAAGGCGCCTTACGACGCCACCGTCGTTGCCAAACTGGCGGCTGCCGGCGCAGTGACCCTGGGCAAGACCAACATGGACGAATTCGCCATGGGTTCGGCCAACGAGTCGAGCTACTACGGCGCGGTGAAAAACCCGTGGAACCTTGAACACGTTCCGGGTGGTTCATCCGGCGGTTCCGCTGCTGCGGTCGCGGCTCGTCTGCTGCCGGCCGCGACCGCGACCGACACCGGCGGCTCGATCCGTCAGCCCGCCGCGTTTACCAACCTGACCGGCCTGAAGCCGACCTACGGTCGCGTTTCGCGCTGGGGCATGATTGCCTACGCATCCAGCCTCGATCAGGGCGGCCCGCTCGCCCGTACCGCCGAAGACTGCGCGATCCTGCTGCAAGGCATGGCAGGTTTCGATGCGAATGACTCCACCAGCATCGACGAGCCCGTGCCGGATTACAGCGCCGGCCTCAACGAGTCGCTGCAAGGCCTGCGCATTGGCGTGCCGAAGGAATATTTCAGTGCCGGTCTGGACCCGCGCATCGCCGATCTGGTCATGGCCAGTGTCGAAGAGCTGAAAAAGCTCGGTGCCGTGATCAAGGAAATCAGCCTGCCGAACATGCAGCACGCGATCCCTGCGTACTACGTGATCGCCCCGGCAGAAGCGTCTTCCAACCTGTCGCGTTTCGACGGCGTGCGCTTTGGCTATCGTTGCAAAGACCCGAAGAACCTGATCGACCTGTACAAGCGTTCCCGCGGTGAAGGTTTCGGCCCGGAAGTGCAGCGCCGGATCATGGTCGGTGCCTATGCCCTGTCGGCCGGTTACTACGACGCCTACTACCTGAAGGCGCAGAAGATCCGCCGCCTGGTGAAGAACGACTTCATGGCGGCCTTCAACGAGGTCGACATCATCCTCGGCCCAACCACGCCGAACCCGGCCTGGAAGCTCGGCGCCAAGAACAGCGATCCGGTCGCTGCGTACCTGGAAGACGTCTACACCATCACCGCCAACCTCGCCGGCCTGCCGGGCTTGTCCATGCCTGCAGGGTTCGTCGACGGGCTGCCGGTCGGCGTACAATTGCTCGCTCCGTATTTCCAGGAAGGCCGTTTGCTCAACGTTGCCCATCAGTATCAGCTCAACACTGACTGGCACACTCGCACCCCAACCGGCTTCTGAGGAGAAACACATGCAATGGGAAGTCGTGATCGGGCTGGAGATTCATACCCAGCTCACCACCCGGTCGAAAATCTTTTCCGGTAGTTCCACCACCTTCGGTTCCGAGCCGAACACCCAGGCCAGCCTGGTAGACCTGGGCATGCCCGGCGTATTGCCGGTACTGAACCAGGAAGCAGTGCGCATGGCGGTGATGTTCGGCCTGGCCATCGATGCCGAGATCGGCCAGCACAACGTGTTCGCCCGTAAAAACTATTTCTACCCGGACCTGCCCAAGGGTTACCAGATCAGCCAGATGGAATTGCCGATCGTCGGCAAGGGCCACCTGGACATCGCCCTCGAAGACGGCACGGTCAAACGCGTCGGCATCACCCGCGCGCACTTGGAAGAAGACGCCGGTAAAAGCCTGCACGAAGAGTTCAACGGCGCCACCGGCATCGACCTGAACCGCGCCGGAACGCCGCTGCTGGAAATCGTTTCCGAACCGGACATGCGCAGCGCCAAGGAAGCCGTGGCTTACGTCAAGGCTGTCCACGCGCTGGTGCGTTACCTGGGCATCTGCGACGGCAACATGGCCGAAGGTTCGCTACGTTGCGACTGCAACGTATCGATCCGTCCGAAAGGCCAGGCCGAATTCGGCACGCGCTGCGAGATCAAGAACGTCAACTCGTTCCGCTTCATCGAGAAAGCGATCAACACCGAAGTGCAGCGTCAGATCGAGCTGATCGAAGACGGCGGCAGGGTGATCCAGCAGACCCGCCTGTACGATCCGAACAAGGACGAAACCCGTCCGATGCGCAGCAAGGAGGAAGCCAACGACTACCGTTACTTCCCCGATCCGGACTTGCTGCCAGTCGTTATCGAGAACTCGTTCCTTGATGACGTGCGCGCCACCCTGCCGGAATTGCCACCGCAGAAACGCGAGCGCTTCCAGGCGCAGTTCGGTCTGTCGGTCTATGACGCCAGCGTCCTGGCCACCAGCCGCGAGCAAGCCGATTACTTCGAGAAAGTCGTGAGCATCAGCGGCGACGCCAAGCTGGCGGCCAACTGGGTGATGGTGGAACTGGGCAGCCTGTTGAACAAACAGGGCCTGGACATCGATCAGTCGCCAGTCTCGGCCGAGCAACTAGGCGGCATGCTGCTGCGCATCAAGGACAACACCATCTCCGGCAAAATCGCCAAGGTGGTGTTTGAAGCCATGGCCAACGGCGAAGGCAGCGCGGACGAGATCATCGACAAGCGCGGTCTGAAGCAAGTGACCGACAGCGGCGCTATCTCTGCAGTGCTGGACGAGATGCTCGCGGCCAATGCCGAGCAGGTCGAACAATACCGCGCGGCAGACGAAGCCAAACGCGGCAAGATGTTCGGCTTCTTCGTCGGCCAGGCCATGAAAGCCTCCAAGGGCAAGGCCAACCCGCAACAGGTCAACGAACTGCTGAAAAGCAAGCTTGAGAGCTGATGAACGTGGAGCCAGTATTCAAGCCTGGCTCTAACCCCTGTGGGAGCGGGCTTGCTCGCGAAAGCGGTGTGACATTCAACACATATGTTGGATGTGATGGCCTCTTCGCGAGCAAGCCCGCTCCCACATTTGTTTCAGGGAACCCGCTTATGAAGCGTCTGCTCAGTGCCTGCGCCCTGCTCTCTCTGCTGGCCGGTTGTGCCAGCAACGACATCATCGATCCACACGGCTACGACAAGACCGGCATGGCGTCCTATTACGGCGCCAAACATCAAGGTAAACGCACCGCCAGTGGCGAACGTTTCAACAAAAATTCCCTGACCGCCGCCCACCGCCAGCTACCCTTTGGCACACGGGTAAAGGTCACCAATCTGAATAACGACAAATCCTGTGTGGTGCGAATCAACGATCGCGGGCCACATACCCGTGGACGTTTGATCGATATTTCACACGAGGCCGCCGAACAACTGGGTATGCTCAGAAGCGGCACCGCACGGGTTCGCGTGCAAGCCCTGGACGATTGACCGACGGAGCCCCGACCATCTTCGGACTTGCCGATTTACCCCTGCTCAGCGTGATTGAACTGCTCAGCGGCCTGTTGTTACTGATCGCCGGCGCCGAGCTGATGGTGCGCGCCGCCGTACGCCTGGCCGCACGCCTGCATGTTCGACCGTTGATTATCGGCCTGACCATCGTCGCCCTCGGCAGCAGCGCGCCGCAAATGGCGGTCAGCCTGCAAGCGACCCTGGCGCAAAACGCCGACATCGCCGTCGGCAGCGTGATCGGCAGCAGCATTTTCAACATCCTGGTTACCCTCGGACTCTCGGCGCTGATTATCCCCCTGCGGGTTTCGCGGCAACTGGTGCACCTGGACATTCCGCTGATGATCGGCGCCAGCCTGCTGGTGTCTGTATTGGCGTGGAATGAAGAGCTGACCCGGGCCGACGGCGTGCTGCTGCTGGCGGCGCTGGCGCTGTATCTGGGCTTGCTGCTGCGCCAGTCGCGGCACTCGGCCCGTCCGCAATCGACCACCCAGGACGTGGTGCAAGCGCCGTGGCTCAGCAGTCTGCTGATGATCGTCGTCGGGTTGGCGATGCTGGTATACGCCGGGCACTTGCTGTTGGGTGCCGCGGTGTCGGTCGCTACCGATCTTGGGCTTTCCGAGCGGATCATCGGCCTGACCATCGTCGCCGTCAGCACCTCCCTGCCGGAACTGGCCACCTCGTTGATCGCGGCGTTGCGCGGTGAAAGGGAAATTGCCGTGGGCAACGTGATCGGCAGCAACCTGTTCAATCTTCTGGGTGTGCTCGGCTTTACCGCGCTAATCGCGCCATCACCGCTGTCGGTGTCGCCCAATGCCCTGGATTTCGATTTGCCTGTGATGCTCGGCGTCGCGGCGCTGTGCCTGCCGGTGTTCTATTCCGGCTACCGGTTGACCCGTGTCGAAGGCCTGCTGTTTCTGGGGCTGTACCTGGCTTACGGCCTGCACGTGGTGTCATTCACCACCGGCATGCCACTGGCGGGCAAGCTCGAACACCTGATGCTGTTTTTCGTCCTGCCGGCCCTGGTGGCGTATTTGCTGTTCACGTCGCTGCGCGCCTGGCGTCGCCAACACCAAAAGAGGGAATTGCCATGACCGACAATAAAAAGCCCGGCGTTGAAGTCCGCCGCCAAGTGATGGGCGACGCTTTCGTCGATCGCGCACTGGGCAATGCCACCGAGTTCACCCAGCCACTGCAGGACTTCGTCAACGAACACGCCTGGGGCAGCGTCTGGAACCGCGAAGGCCTGCCACTGAAAACCCGCAGCCTGATCACCCTCGCCGCGCTGACTGCGTTGAAGTGCCCGCAGGAATTGAAAGGCCATGTGCGCGGTGCGCTGAACAACGGCTGCACTGTGGAGGAGATTCGCGAGGCGCTGCTGCATTGTGCAGTGTATGCCGGTGTCCCGGCGGCGATCGATGCGTTTCGGGCGGCGCAGGAAGTGATTGATAGTTATCAGCAGGCGCAATAACACCACCTGAAAAATCCCGACTCAATATGTGCGCGCTGACTGCCTCCCCGCCAGCGCCCACTGACGGCAACCGTCCCCGGCTTATATACATATTTCGATAATAAATGGCAGCTCGCCGCCCCTTGCACGACAGCCCCCTTGCGACAAACTGAGCGGCACACAATCACAAGAGGTGATGGTCGTTGAGGGGACTGTACTCGTTCACCGCGCCATCGCGTCATCACAAGGAAGTTCTCATGATGCGATCCAAGGTCCCTGCGCGCCTTTCGAGCCTGCTGCTGTTGAGCCTGCTCATCAGTGGTACGGCACACGCCTCGGCCCAGGCATGCTTTGAAGCCAGCCATCAGGATTTCACTGAAGTCCTCGCCTGCTACAAAAAAGCCGAAGCCGCCAAGCCATTGGTCTACACCGCGACAGGCACGCAAGCTTTTCCCGGTGTGGAAAAGCGCAGCTTTGATCTGGTATCCGGGCAATGGTCGCCAGAAGGCCTAGTCAGTCCCGAAGGCTGGCAGCACGACGTCGATATTTACATCCCGGACAATGCGCTACGTGGCCGGGCCTTGCTGGTGGCCAATAACGGCACCCGGATCGCAGGTGAGGGCAAGGAGCCGAGCGGTCCCACTGATTTCACGCAAGCCATGGCCCTCGAAGTAGCCCGCCAAACCCGCACCATCGTGATCTCTGTCAGCAATATCCCCAATCAGCACCTGATCTATGCCGACGATGGCCTTCCACGCACGGAGGACGCCAGCGTCGCCCACAGCTGGAAGCTGTTTCTCGACGATCCACTCCGGCGTCCGTTCATGTCGGTGCGCCTGCCAATGGTGGTGTCGCTGGTCAAGGCCATGGACCTGGCACAGCAAGAACTGCAGCCTTGGCAGATTAACCAATTCATCGCCAGCGGTGCCTCAAAACGCGGCTGGACCGCCTGGCTGGCAGCCATCGCCGATGAGCGGGTCCATGCGATCGTGCCCTTCGCCATCGACATCCTGGGCATGGACAAGGTCCTCGAACACACCAGGCAAGCCTATGGTGGGAACTGGCCTCTGGCATTTTTTGACTATCACCATGAAGGCATCACCCGGCAGATCAAGACCGAGAAGTTTGCCCGGCTGCTGAAAATCGAAGACCCGCTGAGCTACCTGAACTCGGCATACGCACCCCGTCTGTCGATTCCAAAATACATCGTCAATGCCAGCAGCGACGACTTTTTCCTGCCGGACAATTCGGAGTTCTTCTTCGACCCGCTACCCGGTCCGAAAGCCTTGCGAGTGACGCCCAACGCCAGCCACTATGGCATCAAGCAATTCGTCGAAAACTCACTGATTCCAGTGATCAACCGCTGGCAGCAGGACCGTGCCTTGCCGGTCATTACAACTCGCTCGCATCTGCAGGGATCCCGGGAAACACTGGGCCTGGCATTTTCCGAGGCCCCGGTCCGGGTAACACAGTGGACGGCAATCAACCCGCTGGCCCGGGACTTTCGTTACCCCTGTGGCGTTCGCTACGAATCCAGCGACATCACCCCTTCAGCCCCGCTCAACGCTCAGGTGCTGATCGATACACCGGATAACGGCTGGAAGGCCACCTTTATCGAGGCCACCTTTGCCGACGGCTTCGTTGCCACGACACCGGTGCAGGTAACCCCCAACGTCTATCCGAATGCGGCACCTCCGGTCATCGAACCTGGCTGCAAGACGATCAGCGATGATTAGATCCACCCACCCCACTGCAACAAAAAGATCCCGATGTTGGTGGTGACCGCCGCCATCAAGGTGGTGATCACGATGATCGCTGCCGCCAGTTCATGATTGCCATTGGCCTGACGGGCCATGACAAAACTGGCCGCGGCGGTCGGACTGCCGAAGTACAGAAACAGAATCCCCAGTTCCGCCCCGCGAAACCCCCAGAGCCAGGCACCAAGCGTCGCCAGGATCGGCAGGCTGATCATCTTCACCAGGCTTGAACTCAGCGCCATCGAGCG
>DQGF01000183.1:8896-9224 GCA_003525045.1 Pseudomonas sp.
TTGAACTCAGCGCCATCGAGCCGCTTTTGCGCAATGCCGCCAGCGACAGGGTGCCGCCGATGCAGATCAACGCCAAGGGCAAGGTGGTTTGCGCCAGGTACTGACCGGACGTCTCCAGCCAACCGGGCAAACCGATCTTGAAATAGGCCAACGGCGCCGCCGCGAACACGCTGATGATCAGCGGGTTAATCATCACGCTTTTGCAGATGCTCCACGGATCGGACTTGATCACCGGGCTGTAGACCGCCAGCACGATGGTCGAGAGGGTGTTGTAGAACAGGATCACCAGCGCCGCGAGAATCGCCCCGAGGGAAATTCCGTAATCGCC
>DQGF01000183.1:9548-9802 GCA_003525045.1 Pseudomonas sp.
TACATGCTCGCTGCCAGCGCCAGGCCAATCACCCCGTTGTTGCCCCGAAAGGCACCCTGGGTGTAAATCCCCCGGTCTTCCCGTGGGCACTTCCAGATCGCCCAGCCCCAAGCGATGGCAAAACACACCAGTGTGGCGATCGAAAAATAGATCAGCAGCGCCGGTTGCAACGCAGCGTGCAGGTCGGCATTCAGGATGCCCAGAAACAGCAACGCCGGCATGGTGACGTTGAACACCAGGGCCGACGCGGTGTG
>DQGF01000183.1:10125-10324 GCA_003525045.1 Pseudomonas sp.
ATGAAGTTGTCGTTGATCCAGTCGATGCGCTTGAGCAGCACCCCCAAAAACAGCATGGCAAACACCGGCGCGGTGATGTTCAGGGTTTCGAGGAAAATAGCCAGCATGCCGGGGGTAACCTTGGGTGGGCGTCGTTGGGGGGCTAATGATAAGCCACCTGAGACATTGACGTATGGGAGAACGCCTTCGCGGGCAAGCC
>DQGF01000185.1:0-188 GCA_003525045.1 Pseudomonas sp.
GACCGACGCATCGTCGTTGACCGCCACGATCAGCCGATCGCCCTGGGCCCGCGCCTGCTCCAGGTAGGTCACGTGGCCGGCGTGCAGAATGTCGAAACAACCATTGGTGAAGACGATCTTCTCGTTGTGCGCACGCGCATCGGCGACCGCCAGCAACAGCTGCTCGATACCCAGCACACCCCGCTCGG
>DQGF01000185.1:351-615 GCA_003525045.1 Pseudomonas sp.
CCCAAGTCTCGGGCGTGCTCAAGAGACTTGACGTGGCCGGGATGCAGGATGTCGAAGCAGCCGTTGGTGAAGACGATCTTCTCTTTATGCGCACGCGCATCATCGACCGCCAGCAACAGCTGCTCAAGGCCGAGCACACCACGCTCGGAACCTTCTTCACGCTGAATGGCGCGACGCAGTTCCGGGGCGCTGATGGCCGCCGTACCGAGCTTGCCGACCACGATGCCCGCGGCGCGGTTGGCGACGCGCATCGCATTGTCCATG
>DQGF01000185.1:881-14780 GCA_003525045.1 Pseudomonas sp.
GGACTACAATGCCCGCCGCCAGGTTGGCCAGGGCCACCGCGTGGGGCAGTTCTTCGCCGGCGGCAATCGCTGCCGCCAGGGTGGAAATCACCGTGTCGCCGGCACCGGTCACGTCGAACACTTCACGGGCACGGGCCGGCAGGTGCAGCGCCGGATGATCTGGACGCAGCAAGGTCATGCCGTGTTCGCCACGGGTCACCAGTAACGCGCCGAGGTCCAGGTCATGCATCAACTGCGCGCCCTTGCTCACCAACTCGTGCTCATCGGCGCAACCGCCGACGATGGTTTCGAATTCGCTGAGGTTCGGCGTGATCAGGCTCGCACCACGGTAGATAGAGAAATCCTTGCCCTTGGGATCGGCCAGCACCGGAATGCCGCGGGCACGGGCGGCCTGGATCAGCACCTGATGGTTTTTCAGCGCGCCTTTGCCATAGTCCGACAGTACCAGCACCTTGATGCCTTCGAGCAGTTCGTCGACCTGCTCGCCCAACGCCAGGGCGTCGGTGGCAAAGGGTTCTTCGAAGTCGATACGCAGCAGTTGCTGGTGACGACTCATGACCCGCAGCTTGACGATGGTCGGCTGGTGCGCGATGCGCTGGAACAATGCCCGCACGCCAGCGCCCTTGAGGCTGTTGACCAGGCTGTCGGCGGCCTCATCGTCGCCAGTGACGCCGACCAGCGACGCCGGAGCACCGAGGGCGGCAATGTTCAACGCAACGTTGGCGGCACCGCCCGGGCGGTCCTCGATTTGCTCGACCTTGACTACCGGTACCGGCGCCTCAGGTGAAATCCGTGAGGTACCACCATGCCAGTAACGGTCGAGCATGACATCGCCGACCACCAAGACAGGGGCTTGATCGAATCGCGGCATGGACAACTTCATGGAGCAACCCACATACAGAATGAACAGGGGCGCGATATTAACACAGGGTTGGCGTGGGCTTGTGTGACGGCTGCAACGGGATTATTCGGCCGGGTTTATACAATCAGGCCCGCGTTGCCAGGATTCATTCCGGCTTGGTCAAGAAGCGTAAGGGTCTTGATACAAATCACCGGACGCATTGCACGTCAGGTGTGCGAGAGAGTGAGCCAGGCTCACCCTCTCGTCGGTTCAGGCGATACCGGCAGTGACCGGCTCGTCCAGGCCCATCGCATGCAGGCGCGAGTAGTAGCCATTTTGCGCCAGCAACTGGGCATGGGTACCACGTTCGACGATTTCCCCATGGTCCATGACCAGGATCAGGTCGGCTTTCTCGATGGTCGACAAACGGTGGGCGATCACCAGTGTCGTGCGACCTTTCATGACATGATCGAGGGCCGCCTGAATATGCCGCTCGGACTCGGTATCGAGCGCCGAGGTCGCTTCGTCGAGGATCAGCAACGGTGCATTCTTCAACAGGGCACGGGCAATCGCCAGCCGCTGACGCTGTCCGCCGGACAGCAACACGCCGTTTTCCCCGACCTGAGTGTCCAGCCCTTGCGGCATCTCCGAGATGAAGTCCATCGCGTAAGCATCCGTGGCGGCCTTCTCGATATCGGCACGCGGTGCCCCGGCCAGGTCGCCATAGGCGATGTTGTTGGCAATGGTGTCGTTGAACAGGGTCACATGCTGCGTCACTTGCGCCACATGCCGACGCAGGTTGCGCAGGCGATAGTCTTCGATTTCCACGTCATCGAGCATGATTTCGCCGATGTCGTGGTGATAGAAACGCGGAATCAGGCTGGCCAGGGTCGACTTGCCGCTCCCCGAACGACCGACCAGGGCGATCATTTGCCCCGGTGCCGCCGTGAAGCTGATGTTTTTCAGCACTTCGCGCTCGGTCCCCGGGTACGTGAAACTCAGGTTGCGCACCTCCAGGTGGCCGCTGACACGATCACGTTCGACCGTGCCGTTGTCGACCTCAGGCTCGACATCCAGTTGCTCGAAAATGCTTTCGGCACCGGCGACGCCTTTCTGGATGGTCGAACTGACTTCCGACAGCTGTCGGATCGGCTTGGGCAACAGGCCCGCCGCGGTGATGTAGGCCACCAGGTCACCGGCGGTGGCGTCGCCGCGTAGAAACAGCACCAGGAACATCAGCACGGCCATGGCGGTATAGATCACCAATTGCAGCATGGGCGTGTACACCGCACCGGTCTTGGTCATGCGCAATTGTTTGTCGGTGTTGCCCTGGCTGGCTTCGGCAAAGCGAAGCTTTTCATAGCTCTCGCCACCGAAGCTACGCACCACGCGATAACCCTGGATGGTCTCGGAGGCCACGTGAGTCACGTCGCCCATCGCCACCTGGATCTTCTTGCTCTGCTTGCGGAATTTCTTGCTGGTATTGCCGACCATGAGCGCGATTATCGGCAATATCGCCAGCATCACGATCGTCAGTTTCCAGTTCATCCACACCAGATAAGCAAACAGGAACACCACGGTCAGGCCTTCACGAATGACCACCTTGATGGCGTCCGTGGCGGCGCCGGTCACCATGGTGACGTTGAACGTGATGCGCGAGATCAAATGCCCGGAGTTGTGGGTATCGAAATAACGATTGGGCAGCACCAGCAGCTTGTTGAACAACTCGACACGCAGGTCATGCACCAGTCCAAGGGACACTTTGGCCAGATAATAGTTACCCAGGAAAGAACCCAGGCCTTGCCAGGCTGCGATCAGGATGATCAGCAACGGCACGGCCATCAGCAACTGCAAGTCCTTCAGATAGGGGACGGTTGGGAAGAGCACCGCTTCAGGATTGCTCAGGCCATCGACGAAATATTTGAGAATCCCCGCCAGCATGGGCTGAGTGGAAGCAAAAATCACGAAGCCCACGATACTCAGCAGGAAAAGGCCGGCATAGGGTTTTACATACCCCAACAGCCGAAAATAGATTTTCAAGCTGGAATCCTGTCCCGCTTTGGGCGGTGCGTCACTCATCGTAGAGCTCACTGGTTAGGAAGAACGCGAAATTTTATCACAAGCGGCGGAATCGGCCCGCGCCCATACCAAAACACCGGCCAGACCAACGGGTAACCAGCTGATGAACCACTCCGCTCTCGGCGTTCCGGTCAGACTGGCCGCGTCGAACTGCATGGCCAGGGATGAGAATAGCCAAATGCCAATGACCCCTTGGCCATAGAGTGTTTCTCTGGCTTTCCAGGCCTGATACAAGATTGCAAACCATGCCGCGCACCACAAGAACAGGCCCGGCAGGCCCAGCTCGATAGCGACATGGGAGAACAGGTTATGGGCGTGGTCAAAGTAGATGCCGTCGGCAAGCACTCTGTAGTTGCCACCCAGACCCAAGCCCTGCCATGGGTGTTCGGCGATCATTTGCAGGCTCGCCATCAGGATCTGCGGACGGTAGGAAACACCGCGGGCCATCACCAAAGGCTCCAGAAACCAGAAAGCCAGCATCGCTATAGTCAACGCCGACACGGCAATAATGCGGCTGCGACGATCGCGGCACCAGATCGGCATGGCAAGCAACGTCAGAAACAACGCCAACGCAGCACCACGACTCTGGCTAAGCACTACAAATACCCCAAGCAACCCCAGCGCGACGACCCAGGCGGCTTGCATCCAGCGGTCGCGCGGGACCCAATGAACAAGCCACACGGCCGCCAGCCCAATGACGTAGCCCCCCAGAATCGGGTGTGACAACTCGCCCAAACCCTCAAGGCGCGCGTACCAGACGTTGCCATTGACTCCGTAAAACTTGACCATCGCAGCCAACGCAGTCAATGCCAACCCCATGCCGCCCCATTGCATGACGCGTATGACCCGCTCGGGTCGGGCATTGGCAAAAACCGGGAAAAACAGCAGAAACACACCGATATACAATAAACGCTTGGCTTCGCGACCCGGATCCTCGGCGTTGGTCCACGAAAGACTGATCAGTGACCAGACCAGCAGACCAAGCATTGGCAGATAGATCCAGCGCTGCTGATCAAGCAGCTCTGCGAGCCTGGCCCGTGCTGACCAGGCAAACATCATGGCCGGCAGCCAGAGCAGTACGACCAACCCCTGCTGATAAAGTTTGTTGGTAGGCGCAACGGCGATGGCCAACAGAAACCACAGCAGACCTATGGTCATCCATGCTTGCGCCCAGCGTGTTTCTTGCATCGATTTGCTCCTTGGTTGGTTCACCCCGCCTAAGCCGGCATGGTTAAAACTGAAACTTTTCGGCATCATTGCCCGCCACAGTGCCACGCTATTCCAACAAGGCTTTCTACGATGCAATGCTCCCTACTTGCGCAAGACGCTTTAGATCAAATGATTGAAGGCGCCAGAATACTGGAGGCCGATAGCTTCGGCCCGAAAGTCTACCTGTTGCAGGACGGGAATATCCTCAAACTGTTTCGTCGCAAGCGTATTTTTTCTTCCGCGCTGTTTCGTCCATATTCAAAACGTTTCATCGATAACGCGATCGAATTGCAAAAACTGGGTGTGCCCACTTTTGAGGTCCTGCAGTTCTTTCGGCTGCAAGCACCCGGCATGACGGCTGTGCTTTATCGGCCTCTGCCGGGAGAAACCCTGCGCCAGATCGCCGACAAGGAAGGCTTCAACTGGCAGCAGTCCCTGCCTGCTCTGGCGGCTCTGATACGCAGTCTTCATTCGTCGGGGATCTACTTTCGTTCACTGCATCTGGGAAACATCGTGGTCACGCCGGACAATCGGATGGGCCTGATCGATGTGGCAGATATGCGTTTTCTGCGGGCACCACTGCCCAGGCATCTGATCAAGCGCAACCTGCAGCACTTCGCCCGCTATATTGCCCGAGAGAACCTGAACGACAGCTTTCCAATGCAAGCGCTCGAGCAAGCCGTTTTGCCGTCATGAGAGCAATTGGCGGGCAGCCTGCCTGAAGTTCGACCAAGCCTGGTCGGGTCCCAGCTCCAGGTACTGCTCCGCTGCGACGTTTTTTGCAGAGACGCTGAACGCCCGTACGATGGCGTCGCTCCAGGCACTGACATCATCAATGGCGGCGTACCAGCCCGTATGAGCCAACTGCTCGCGGAACACTGCCAATTCGCTGGACATGACCGGTACGCCCGCCATCACGGCCTCTTGCATGATCAACCCCAGCCCCTCGCTCAGTGAAGGGATGGCGACCCAGTCGAATGCGCTGTAAAGCTGCGCAGCATTGTTGAGATGACCCGGCAACGAGACACGGTTACCCAGTCCCAGGTGTTCGATGCGAGCTTGCAGCGCTGCTCGGGTCGATCCTTCGCCAATGATGACCAGGCGCAAATCGGGGCGTTGCTGCAAGGCCGCAGTAAAGGCCTCGAACAGACACGCAAAACCCTTCTTGTCCTCGAATCGTCCGACCGCACCGAGCACCGGCGTATCGTCCAGGGGCAAACCCAACCGGGCACGGGCATCCTCTCGCGAGAGCACTGCCGAGCGGAAGGTGGCGGGATCGAACGCACTGCGCATCGTCACCACGGGCAATTGAAGGTCGCGGCTTATCTGGGTGGCCAAGGTATTCGACACTGCAACCAATGTCAGCCGGGAAGAAGCATCGAGCTGCTGAAAGAGCTCTCGATCCGCAGCACGCAGACGCGTAGAACCATGAAAAATCACCACCGCACGTATACGTGGCAGAGTTTTGAGAAGAGGTAAAAGCGTGCGCGCGACGCCCAGACCATCGAGCAGCAGAAGGTGCGCCTCACTCTGCATGAGCGCCTTCTGAAAACCGGCCTGCATCCAGGGCTTGGTCAGCCGCCAGAAATGCCGCCCTTTCAAGCGGGCAGAGGAGAGTTTCCATTCCCGGGCGTCGCCAACGCTCAGCCCGCACTCGGACACGCTGCCTTGCAGCAACCAGGTCTTCACTGATGCAGAGGGGCCAGCCTGCGAGAGAATTTGCTGATGAACCTTGTGAATCGATGCGTACGGAGCACCACCGGACCACATGACATTAAGGATAGTCATAGAGCAGCAAGCCAATGCATGGGTCCCGGGTGACCAGCGGTGGTGCACTTAATTGATGAACCAGCCAATGCAGACTCCCAGCAATAGTAACAATCCGGACTTCACATATTCACGTCGACTGCGGCGCGCCTTGCGCTCACGTTCAGCCGACGTCTGTACGTGGAGGCCAAACCCGGTATGCCGAACGGCATCCCCTTCCAGCGTCACGGCAGTCAACTCAAGCTGTGCGTAACGCTTGGACAGCGCCTTCTCCCCACCGTGTTCGGAAAATGGGGCGCAGAGGCGATACTCCTTCATACGACGCAGCCCGGGATTCAGCGAAAAACTCTGCCACTCCGGTTTATCTGAGATTAGCGGGTAACACGGCACGCCGCCGACAACTTCACGTGCTCCGCGGTGTATGTAGGGACTGTGAACACACAGATCGTAAACATAGCTGCGCAACCACACCTGGAGAATTTGCGGGCGCAACTCAAGAATGGCCAAAGAGTCTTCCACAAACCCCGGGCGATAGAATTCCCAGTCATCTTCGCAATGAAAGATGTACGGCGTGGTGACGTGTTCGTACGCGAGATCGATCGACGCCAACTGACCGAGCTTCGGGCGATTGACGAACACCGTGCAGTGGTCTTTCCAATGGGCGGGAATGATCGAGTGCACTTGATCATCGCCTGCATCTTCGGTGATGAAGACTTCGCGTATGGCGGCTGTATTGAACCGGTCAAAACTCTCGAGGGTTATTTTGAGCAGGTCCAGTCGGCCACAGCTGGTGACCACTAATGTGATGTTACTTACGTTAGAAAACTGCACCTGATTCTCGATTCAAAGTCAAAGTGCCAGCCCTGTCAACGGCCGACCAGCCCTTGTCAAACGCCCAGTTTCAGGCGCACTTTTTCCAGCAGACCCAACGGCGCGCGAGGGCGCAATGCCGGTACGAGCGCTTCGACGATACGCTGGCCAATCCGCGCAAAACTGAACTGGCTGACCGCCAGTTCGCGACCATTGGAGGCGATGCGCTGCGCAAGTTCCGGGTCGGCCCGCAATACGGCCAGCTTCTGCTGGATCTGTGGGACATCCTGATAGAGCACGACATTGTGCATGTCCTGCAAACCCAGCGCACTGCTTTCCGCCGCGCCCTGATCGTAGGCCAGCAACACACAGCCGCACGCCATGGCCTCGAAGTTCTTGATCATGAATTCGCCCATACCGACATCAGCGCTGACGAAGAATCGAATACGGTTGAGTGTGTCACAGTACTCTTCACCGGATTTGGTGCGAGTCACGATCATCGATTCCACGCGCCCCAACTCATCGAGCAGCGCCTTGCGGCCACTGTAGGCGACGCTGTTGGTACTGCCGACAAACGCCAGCTCGATATCACGCTCGCCGCCCTGGTCCTGGAGCAGCGTCTGGTCGTATCCCTTCGGAACGAATACCGCGTCGAAGCCCTCTGCGCGCAAGCGCTCACTGACCATGAAACCCGAGCTGATCACCCGCGCCCAAGGCAGCTTGCGGTAATGGGCACTGAACTTGCCGGTGTATTTGCACGGGATGTAATTCTGGTAGGCATCGTGCTCAAGAATAACCAGGTTGGGCACGGTCTGGATGAACCTGACCTGCCTGATTTCTTTTTTGAAGCGCAGAAAAAACACGATACGGTCATAGCGGGTCACATCGACATGCTGGCGAAAATACCCCCGCAAGTCGTCCTGCTCTTCGCTGGTCAATTCGCGCTTGTCGCACTCGCAATGCTCGGCGATGCCGTCATACAGTCGATCGAGAATCGCCCGCTGCTCTTTCTGCACCAGAAACAGAACTTTCAATTGGACTCTCTCTTTCCAGACAAGTCTTGGACCCAGAACAACTCGTGGCGTCGTACCGTTTTACGCAAGAATTCGTTTTCGCCGAATGCCGGCCAGCGTCGAGCCGCCAGGCAACGTTGTATCGCTCGGCGCAGTAGACGCTTGAAGGGAGGCCGAGGCTGAAGGTCGTGCATCATGCCCAACGACATAGCCTTGCGCCACTGACTTTCGTCCGACAGACAGAGCGTCCAGGGACGCAACGGTTCATGCGTACCGATCTGTGGCGGCAGTGCCACACCCGTCCCCGCGTCGCCCATTGGCCAGCGATCGTTGTCATGTAAATGATTGGCGTAGTGCAATAAGGTTTCGGGCTGCCACGCCGTGCCGCTCAATGCCTGCATCACCGCCTGCTGCGAACACAGATGGTCTGGATGGGGATCGAAGCGCGGGTGTGGCAAGACGATGACCTGGGGCTCGATGCGTTCGATCAACTCACGCAGATCGGCCAGCAGATTGTTCCAGGATGGCAGGCCATCGACGTCACTGACCAAGGCAAATGGATTGAATCGGCGGAAATATCGGGTATCGCCCAACTGTGCCTCACGGGACGCAACGGTCTCGGTCGGCGCGCTCTGCATGGCGGGCAATTGCAGGCAAAAATAGCCCAGTTGAATACAGCGTTGCTGAGGCACGCCTCCCCACAACGGCACGCTGATACTGTCCCAGGCGCGGAGCGAGCCTTTCAGCCGAGACGCTTCGACGCCATCGAGTCCCATTTGCCGGTAATGCCCGGCCTCGATTTCACCGGCGGTGATGGTCACGATCCAGCTCTGTTCGGCGCCGCTGTACAAGCCGAATGCGGCCAGTTCGGCGTCGTCGGCATGGGGCGCGATCACCATCACCCGCTGACGGCTGTAATCCGGATGTTCGAACGCCGAGAGCACCGGCTCGCCGAGCAATCGGCAGAAACGCCCGCGCAGATGCAACTCACCTTGCGACAGCACAGACGCCTGCCCCGTGAGATTGAGGTAACGCACACCATCGACTCCACGCTCGAAGGTCTGGCGGTCCGGATTAGCGCCACCCGTCAGCTCGACCACGGGATCGATAAAGCGTCCCAGCCAGGTGCTTTTGATCCGCAGCGCCAAGACCAGAGTGGCGTTGTCGACCAGCATCACGCCATCGTCCAGCCGCAACCGGTCCCCGTCCAGGTGCACCTTGGGCTGTTGGGTGTACGGCGGGAAGCTGTACTGATAATCGTCTTTGGGTGAATAAAACAGATGGTCGGCAAACCAAGCCTCATGGGCAATCCAGCCCAGAACCGCGAGCACCACCGGCAGCCACCAAACCACCATCACGCCACAGGCAATCAACAACATCAGCGCAATCAACAGGCCGATGCGTTTGTTGCGCCGATGGCGCTTGAGCAATTGCTGTTTGCGATTCATGGGCTGGCTCATACGGTGAACACCGGCACAGGATTGCACCAGCGATCCTTGTATTCACGGTCGGCGCGACCGAAAGAAAAGCGCAGGGGTTTGTCCAGCGCCCGGGCATGCTCCCAGGCGCTTTGAGTGTTGATAAAACTCAACACGCTGCCGGGACTGAATTCACGGGTTTCGGGGTCGACGCCGCCATTGATGTACTCGACGCTGATCCACTGTGGTGTCTCCACACGGTAGACCAGTTGAATCGCTATCGGCGCATCGTTGAGGAAAATCACCGAGCCGATCAACAAGTCGCGCAGCAGCTCGATAACCTCGGCCATGCGTTCCGCCCCGGTTGCCGGGAAACCCCAGCGGCGCTGGAACAGGTCGCAATAGATTGCCGCCAGTTCGCTGCTGGAAAACTCGGTAACCGGCCGCACCACCCCGCCCGCCTCTTCCAGCAAACGCAATTCGCGGCGCTGGTTATAGCGAAACTTCTTCGACAGTTCTTCGGGAGTGCGGGCCATGGCCAGTTGTTCGGCCTGCAACCTGATGCCGGTAAAGCGGCCTTCATTCAGCGCCGACAGATAGCGCCCGCGATGGCGCAGCGGGGCCTGGGCATCGGCAGCGGCCGGCAGAATGAACTCGGCATTGCCGAGGTCGAACAAACCCTTTTTACCTTGGCGCTTGAGCACATCCTTGGATAAGGCAAGGTCGCGGCCCCAGGTCGGGATCGCGGCTTTGACTTCGCCATTGCGCTCCCAGGCCAGGTAGCGCACCGGGATGTCGGCCAACTGCGCCAGCCGTTCGACCACCATGGGATGAGTCGCGACGCTGCCGCCATAACGTTGCCAGGCCTCGACGTAGGTCGAGGCGTCGACTACCGTCCAGCCACGTTCGCGCCAGCCTTGAAATCGGTTGAGCATCAGCCCCTCGGTGCCAGTTCGGTAACATGCGGCAAATGCCAGAAGGCATCGCGCACCGCGCGGTCGCAGAAGCGCTCTTGCAAGCGGTCGAGCATCAGCTCGGCACACTGATGACGCTGCTGCTCATCCATTGCGGCCAGATGTTGCAGGCCTTGAGCCAGACGCTCGGCATCGCCCAGCGGAAACAGTATGCCTACGCCTTCGACCACTTCCTTCGCTCCGCCACAGGCAGTGGCGAGCAACGGCACACCGGCGGCCATGGCCTCCAGCAACACCATGCCGAACGGTTCGTGATCGGAGCTCAGGGCAAACACATCGAAGGCACGGAAATAACGCCGGGCCTCGGGCACCTGACCGAGGAACAGCACGCGGTCGCCGATACCCAGCTCACGGGCCAGGGCCTTGAGGTCCTGTTCCAGTCGACCGGCACCGAGAATCACCAGTTGGCTGTTAACCGGCAAATCCGGTAACGCTACGGCAAAACCCTGCAACAGCGTGTCCTGGTCCTTGTCGGGGTGCAGTCGCCCGACGTTGCCGACTATCCAGGCATCCATCGACAGGCCAAGAGTTTCCCGAGCCTCGCGAACTGACACCTGGCTCTCCTGCAAGGCCGGCACATCGATTCGGTTGTAGAGCGTTTGGATCCGCGCCGCCGGCCATTTCGGCAGGCAATTGCGCATGTCGTCGCGCACCGCATCGGAAACCCCGAGCAGGCTCAGGCGCTTGCGGAAAATATGTGCGAAGAGTTTACGAGTGCCACGTTTGTAATCGTCAAAAGCGTGATGCACGCCAATCACCGGCAGCGAAGTGCCCAGCAAGGCGATATAAATCGGCTTGAAACGGTGAGCAATACAGAAACTGAAATTGCGCGAGGCGGCGATCTTGCGCAGATCGCCGATGGCGCCGAGCTTCAGGCCACGTATGGCCTTGGAGCTGTATTCCATGAACAACACTTCATCGCAAGCGCAACCCGCGGCGACTTCGGCATCGGCTGCCCCGGTCAGAAACACCGTGGTCACCCGATAGCCGGACCCCGCGAACAGGCTGGCGTACTGCCGGGCGCAGTCCAGAAACGGCCCGTCATAGCCGTGACAGAACTGCAGCACATGGCGTTCAGCCGAGCGTGTCATATGCGTTCGCGCCCTCTTTGACCACCAGGATGTCTTCCATGATCAGATACTGTAGATCGGAACCGAAAAACATGTTCAGCGCATCCGTCGGCGAGCAGATCATCGGTTCGCCACGACGGTTGAGCGAGGTGTTCAACGACACGCCGTTGCCGGTCAATACTTCCAGCGCCTTCATCATGTCGTAGTAGCGCGGGTTGTATTCGCGCTTGAGCACCTGGGCCCGCGACGTGCCGTCTTCGTGGACGACTTCCGGCACGCGGGTCTTCCACTCTTCAGCTACTTCAAAGGTGAAGGTCATGAAGGGCGCCGGGTGATCGATCTTGATCATCTGTGGCGCGACGGTGTCGAGCATCGACGGGCAGAAAGGCCTCCAGCGCTCGCGGAACTTGATCTGGTGGTTGATGCGGTCAGCCACGCCAGTCGCACTCGGGCAACCAATGATCGAACGACCGCCCAAGGCGCGCGGACCGAATTCCATGCGCCCCTGGAACCAGGCCACCGGGTTGCCGTCGACCATGATCTTGGCGATGTTTTCCGGCATGTTCTCGAGCTTGCGCCATACCGGCTTGCTCGGGTGACGGGCACACGCGGCGAGCACGTCTTCGTTGGTGTACGACGGACCGAGGTAGACGTGTTCCATCTTCTCGACCGGCACACCACGGGCGTGGGACACGTAAGCTGCCGCGCCAACCGCGGTGCCGGCATCGCCGGACGCAGGCTGAACGAACAGCTCCTTGACGTCATCTCGAGCGATGATTTTCTGGTTGAGCTTGACGTTCAACGCACAGCCGCCGGCGTAGGCCAGCTTGCCGGTTTCCTTGAGCACGTCGCCCAGGTAATGGTCGATCATCTGCAACGCCAGTTTCTCGAACAGCGCCTGCATGCTCGCAGCGTAGTGGATGTACGGCTCGTCGGCGATGTCGCCTTCGCGTTTCGGACCTAGCCACTCGATCAGCTTCGGCGAGAAATAGAAGCCCTTGCCCTTCTCTTTATAACGACGCAGGCCGATGACATTGGCGTAGTCGGTGTTGATCACCAGCTCGCCGTTCTCGAACGAGGCCAGGCGCGAGAAATCGTATTTGCTGGCATCGCCGTACGGTGCCATGCCCATGACCTTGAACTCGCCGTCGAGCATCTCGAAACCGAGGAACTCGGTGATCGCGCCGTACAGGCCGCCGAGGGAGTCTGGATCGAAGAACTCCTTGATCTTGTGGATCTTGCCGTTTTCGCCATAGCCGAAGAAGGTCGTGGCGTACTCACCCTTGCCATCGATCCCGAGGATCGCGGTTTTCTCTTTGAAGCCAGAGCAGTGGTAAGCGCTGGAGGCGTGGGCCAGGTGGTGCTCGACCGGCTCGATCTTGATCTTCTTCGGATCGAAGCCCAATTGCTCGAGGCACCAGACAATCTTGTTGCGATAGCGCTTGTAGCGACGGTTGCCCATCAGGATCGCGTCGAGGGCGCGGTCCGGGGCGTACCAGTAACGCTTGGCGTAGTGCCAGCGGGCCTTGCCGAACAGGCTGATTGGCGCGAACGGAATCGCTACCACGTCAACATCGGATGGCTTGATACCAGCCTGTTCGAGGCAGAATTTCGCCGATTCATAAGGCATGCGGTTCTTTGCATGTTTATCGCGTACAAAGCGCTCTTCTTCAGCCGCCGCGACCAGCTTGCCGTCGATGTACAAGGCTGCGGAAGGATCATGGCTAAGGGCGCCGGACAGGCCAAGAATCGTCAATGCCACAGGGGTCTAGCCTCTTTAGTCTGCATGCAGGCGCAAGGCGCCTCGAAAATTGATGTGCCCCTCGCAAGGGGCGAGAGACAGCTAAAGGGCGGGATTATAGCGTAAACATGGCGCGAATGACCCTGCGGTTATTACCCCTGTGAAGATGACCCGGGCGAAAGCTTGCCGCCTTGCCTATCCGCCGCCTGGTCTCCAGTAAATACTGATATTGCCGTCCGCAGCCTGCCGGCAAATCGTATAAGGCAGGGAAACCGTGTCGAAGACACCTGACAGGGTCATATCCAGCAGTATGAAGGGCGCAAGATAGCCGGAAGGATTGGGTGGTGCATTCAGGACGCAGAAGTCGTAGGCCAGGCCGCTGTAAACCCGCGGGATGGATTGACAGTAGGTTTTTTGCTTTCTGAGGTCGCGAGCCGCCTCTGCTTCATCCTGCAGCACCGTTGAAACAGTCCCGCAGCCGGACAGGGCCAGTGAGAATGCGCCGAGGATAACAGTCGTTTTTATTGTCAAAATCTGCCCTCCGAGAACGTCAGGCAAACTAGCATTGTGGCTATTCAGGGCACAGTTCACGGGATCTGGAGATCATGTAGGACATTTCATAAGAGCTTGTCCCCTTGTGAGATGCAGGCATCTTCGCTGGATGTGCCGGCCTCTTCGCGAGCAAGCCCGCTCCCACAGGGGATCTGTGGTGTGACATAGATCCAATGTGGGAGCGAGCCTGCTCGCGAAGACGTCCTGCCAGACGCCACAAATTCCAGACCTGAAAAAGCCCGCTGACTGTCACCAGTTCAGCGGGCTTCTTTATGGGCGGTGACTCAGTGAGCCACAGCCACCTGCTCTTCCATCTTCTGCCGCAGGCTCAGCGGCCGCATGTCAGTCCAGGTTTCCTCAATGTAAGCCAGGCATTCCTTTTTCAGGCCGCTCTTGCCCACGGTGCGCCAGCCGGCAGGCACGGC
>DQGF01000185.1:14813-20185 GCA_003525045.1 Pseudomonas sp.
CTCCCACATTGGTTTTGTGAATGACATAAACCCCTGTGGGAGCGAGCCTGCTCGCGAAGGCGATTCAGGCAGCGCTAGAGATGTCTTTGGGAAGACGCTGATCGATAACCTGATAAAGCACGCTACTCTCCGGCCAATTACGCATGAACCGCGCCCGATCCCGCGCATACGCAGGGGCAAAGCTGCCCACAGAGCCATGCTGACACATCGAATCCAGGTCGATCAGCGCCCAGCGATCCTGCTGCCAGAACAGGTTGTGGCCTTTGAAGTCCCCATGACTGATCCGCTCGCGAATCAGCTCGGCAAATAAATGATCCAGCGCCGCCAGCTCTGCCTCGGGCGCTTTGCCACTTTCAACGTAAGGCGCAAAGCGCTCGATAATGTCTGGCCCCGCCAGATACTCGGTGACCAGGTAAGCGCGACTGCGCAACCAAAAAAACCGCTTTTCCAGCAACGCCAAAGGCTTGGGCGTGGCAATGCCAAGAAACGCCAGCCGATTGCCTTCGCGCCAGGAATGCCAGGCACGGCTCGGACGCCAGAAGCGCTTGAGCCAGTGGGCCAATCCCTTGATGTTATAGCGCTTGATCACCAGCGTACGGCCAGCCACGTCGACCTTGCCGACGCTCGCCGCACCCCCGGTCTTGTACAGATGGCCCTGGTCGAGCAACGCATCGGCCTGCTCCAGCACCGGCAGCATCGCTGCCTCTTCCTCGCGGCGAATCGCCCGCAAACCGAACGCCCCGCGCTGGACACTGAACAGCGTGCATTCGCGGCCGACCTTGATCAGAAAGTCCTTCAGGCGCCAGCTGCGGACCTTGTTGATCTGCTTCTGCAAGGCTTCCATGGGCAAGGCATGTTCGCCGTTGCTCAGCAGGTAATACACCAGCAATTCTTCAATGTAGGTCTCCAGCGACTTGGGCAACTGTGCAAAAAACACCCCGAGGTTTTCCAGGACTTTCTGCCGAGACAGCGGCTTGCCAGCCGTCTCGACACAGATTCCCGCACCGTCGATCAAATACAGCCGACCGCCCTGGCGCAGCAGGTTATCCAGATGCAAATCTTCCTGCCACAGGCCCTTGCGGTGCAATTGACCAATCGCGCCCAGCGCATCGGCCAGCACTGCCGATTGTTCATCCGCCAGCATTGGCAGGTGTTCGACCTGTTTCCAGGCATCCCCCAGGCTCTCTGCGCCTTCGAGGAAATCAAACAACAGCCAACCGCCCTCGCCGTCTTTCAGGCCGTCGGCCAACAGTTGCGGCGTGGTCAGCCCTTGAGCAGCGAGCAGACGCACCCCTTCCAGTTCACGCTGAAAATGCCGCGCTGCCTTGCTGCCCACCAACAACTTGGCCAGCACCGGCCGGCCACGCCAGACACCGGCACCGACATAACGCTGCCCGGGCAACACCCGCAACAGGCTCAGCAACTGCAACTCGGCAGGACCGGCGGCATCGGCCAGTGAAATGTTCAACGGCAGGCCAGGGCTGCGGCCAGCATTTTTCAGCTCGGACAAACGCATCAGCGCGTCTCCTTGTGACTGCGTCGCGCATGCAGGCGGGTAAGCCAGCTATCGATCAGCGAGCTGTCCTGGGGTTGATCCAGATAGGCGGCCAGCAGTTCGCGCAATTGCGCTTCGCTCCACGCGGGTGCTCGACGCAACAACGGCTCCAGGTCTTTGGCCCGGTCACGGGAACCAAACAGCAACGGCCGGGTTTTTTCCAGGTCGATCAGCTGGGCCTGATAGGCGTCGCCGGTGGCCTGGAGAAAAATATGCTTGGGGTAGAAGCAACCGTGAACCTGACGCGCGCCGTGCAGCCGTCGCGCCAGTTGCCCACAGGCCCGCAGAATCGCCGAGTGCTGTGCCGCGCTCAGGTCGGACCAGCGCTGCAACAGTGCATCCAGGTCATCCCAACCATCCAGGGCACGGGTCAGCAGAATCGCCCGAACCTCGCCGTTGACCTTGCGTTCTCCGAAAAACACCGCTTTCAACGCAGGAATCCCGAAGCGCTCGTAGCGACTGATATTGCGGAACTCACGGGCAAAACTCGGCTCGCCAAAGGGCGCATGCAAGGTGTGCATCTGATAGTTGCTCTGACGCTTGAGGTAGTAGCCATGTCCTTCCAGGTCCAGCCGAAACACGCTGCTCCAGCCACCGCGTGCAGTGTTGGGTTCGTCCACAGCATCGAGCTGCTTGGCCCAGAGAGCGTCGAAGGTGCCGAGGCCGTGACGCTCGAGGAGCGCACGGTCTTCAGCGGCCAGAAAATCACTCATTCGCGTCCCTCGAAAAATCTCACCACGTGCCGGATCCGTTTTTTGTCGGCTGCATTGAGCCGGGTCCGTTGGCGGTATTGCAGGTAAAAGCGCAGGCGCTGGGTGGCCGACAGTTGATACTTGGCAACCTTGTCCAGACACGCCAGATCCTTGGTGATGCGGTACTTGAGCCAGAAGCCGCGCCAGAAATCGCCGTTGGGGCAGTCGATCAGGAACAGCCTGGGCTGATCATCAACCAACAGGTTGCGCCACTTCAAATCATTATGGGTGAAGCGATGGTCGTGCATGGTCCGGGTGTAGTTGGCCAGCTGTCGGCTGACAGTGTCGACCCAGGCGCGATCCGCCAGCTTCGGATCATGGCGTTCGGCCAGGGCGGACAAATCTTCGGTATTGGGCAGTTCACGGGTGATCATCGCCCCGCGATCATAGGCCGCGCCGCGCCGTTCCAGGCCCCAGGCCACCACTTCGGCCGTGGGAATGCCCCACTTGGCGAAGCGCTTGAGGTTTTGCCACTCGGCTTTGACCCGCGGTTTGCCCAGGTAACGACGCAGACCTTTACCCGCACCGACGTAGCGCTTGACGTAATAGTTGACGCCATTGCGCTTGACGCGAATGACTTCGGACAACGGGTCGCGGGTCAAACGCTCGCCCTGAAGCGCAAACACGGCCTCGAGGCTGCCGAAATCTTCTGCCAGATCGCTGTAAGCAGGCTCCAGTTTCCAACCCGGCATCAGAGCGCGTCCCCGTATCGCTGTTTACGCTCGTAGAGCTTGTTGGCCTTGCCTTCGAGCCAGCTGAGCAACCCGGCCTCTTCGCCCAGGATCTGGCGCAGGGGCTGCTGGAAATAACCCTTGAGGAAACGCAGTTTGTCGCGACGGGTCAGGCCGATGTCCAGCGCCGAAAAATACAGCGCCGCCAGGTCCTTGTTGCGCCAGCGCTGGGTAATCCTCGGGCGGGTGTGGGCGCGGTGCAGGTCGATCACCGAGAGCTTCAAGTCTTCAGCCGTCACTGGTTTGTCGGTATGCAGCAAGAAGTGGCAGATGTAACAGTCGCGGTGATTGACTCCGGCGCGGTGCATCATGCCGGTCATACGCGCGACTTCGGCGATCAGCGCACGCTTGAGTTTTGGCAAGGGCGGCTGCTGGACCCAATTGATACTGAAATCTTCGAGACTGACGGTGGGCGCCAGTTCTTCGGTGACGATGAACGAGTGCTGATCCGCGGGGTTGCTGCCCTTCTCGCCGTAAGCGACGGCGGTCATGGTCGGCACACCGACTTCTTGCAGACGCTGAATAGCCTTCCACTCCTGGCCGGCACCGAGCACCGGCAACTTGGCGGTGAGCAGATTCTTGAAGATCTCGCCCCAGCCGATGCCACGGTGGATCTTCACGAAAAAGCCATTGCCGTCAACGACGGTACGCAGGGTCCGGCGCGCTTCAAGTTCGCGGTACACCTCGCCCTCGAGCTTCTCGACTTCGGCGAACGGGTCGCGTCCGGCCCAGAGGCTCTTGAACGGTTCAGCCAGCATCAACTTCATTAAGCGCGCTCCGCCAGAATCACATCGGCCGCGTGCTGCGGCATGCTATAGAGGTCGGCCGTCTCGGCGAAGGCCAGACCATTGCGGCTCCAGGCCGCCCGTGCTTGAGCGTCATTCAACATGCCGGTCAGGTATTGGGTCAGTTGTGCCTGGTCGAAAGGTTCGTCCAGCACCAGACCGGCATCGGCCTCGGCGATGTAATGGGCATAACCACACACCGCGCTCACCAGCACCGGCAACCCGGCCACCAGGGCTTCGAGCAACACGGTCCCGGTGTTTTCGTTATACGCCGGGTGGATCAACAGGTCGGCACCGAGCAGGAAACGCGGGATATCGCTACGACCCTTGAGGAACGTCACGTTGTCGCCAAGCCCCGAGGCAGCACTCTGCATCTGGAATAATTTGGGGTCGTCCTGACCAATTACAAATAGCCGGGTGCGTTTCTTCAGCTCGGTGGGCAAGGCGGCCAACGCCTTGAGGCTGCGATCCACGCCCTTGGTCTTGAACCCTGAACCGATCTGCACCAGCAACAGTTCATCGTCCTTGAGGTTGAATTCCGCGCGAAACCCGGCGCGAATTTCATCCGCGTTCGGCGGACGACGACGGTCCTGAGCGATGCCCGGTGGCAGCAGATGAAAGCGCTCCAGCGGCGTGTCGTAATGCTTGATGAACAGCGGCTGCTGGACTTCGGAAATCATCAGCACTTCGGTCTTGGCGTCCCTGGCAAACACAGCGCGCTCGTATTCGGCAAAGTGCCGGTAGCGACCCCAGCGACGGTACAGCGAATTGCGCAGGTTCTGCGCCTTGTCTTCGAAGCAGCCGTCGGCGGCGTAGTAGACGTCCAGGCCCGGCATCTTGTTGAAGCCGATCAAACGGTCTACCGGACGCTTGGCCAGGTCCGCCTCCATCCATTCGCTGAGCTTTTCATTGCGCCGATGATTAAAGAGCGCCTTGACCGGCGCCACCAACACTTCGAAACCCGGTGGAATGTCGCCTTCCCAGATCAGCGTGTAGACGCGAATCTGGTGGCCACGTTGCTGACATTCCAGGGCGATGCGCATGAAATCGCGCTGCAAACCGCCAAAGGGAAAGTACTTGTACAGGACAAAAGCCAATTGCATCAGCGCAGCTCCTCAGCCAGTAACAACGTGCTCAATCGGCTCGCGACACGCTCGGGATTCAGACGCGTGAAGCACAGGGGCCACTCACGTTTCAGGTCGAACCGGCGGAGATCTTCGGCCGTCGGTTGATAGGTGCATTTCTTTTGCAGGCACGGTGCGCAGGGGAAATCGCTGGCCAGATGGATCTGCGACTTGCCATAGGCACCGGTGAGGCCCGGGTTGGTCGGACCGAACAGTGACAGGGTCGGTACGTCCAGCGCCGCGGCGAGGTGACCGAGACCGGTGTCCACCGCCACGCAGGCTTGCGCCCCGGCCAGCACCTTGCCAACCCCCGCCAGGTTCAGTTTGGGTAGCACTTCGACGTGTTTCATGTCTTTGGCGATGCGCTCGGCACGGGCCTTCTCGAGCGGACTGCCCCAGGGTAATTTCACTGCCACGCCGAGATA
>DQGF01000224.1:0-164 GCA_003525045.1 Pseudomonas sp.
GCTCGCTCCCACATTGGTTTTGTATTGAACATCAAATGTAACTTCTCTCCATTGGCATTCGGGCCGCCACCAACGCTATCGTCCCCGCCAGCTTTGACTCAATGGATTGAGGTAACAGCGCCATGGATGCATCGATACACATCTGCAAGGCCACACCCGCCGAT
>DQGF01000224.1:457-2688 GCA_003525045.1 Pseudomonas sp.
AGGCCCCACCCGCCGACGCCGGCATCATCAGCCGCATCGTCGAGCGCTCCATCCGCGTCGGTTGTGCGCTCGATCACCGCAACCATCCGCAAACCGTTGCCACCTGGACCCATAACAAGACCATCGAACACGTCCAGCCCTGGCTCACCGACCCGCGGCTGTACCTGAATATCGCCCTGCTGCAAGACAAGCCGGTCGGCGTCGCCATGGCCTCGATCAGTGGCAGGATTGCCTTCTGCTACGTACAGCCGGAATGGTTTCGACGTGGGGCCGGGCAAGCGCTGGTGCAGGACCTTGAAGGCTGGCTGGCCCATCAGGGCTGGTGCCAGGTGCGACTCAACAGCACCCGCACCAGCGAAGCGTTTTACCTTCATCTGGGCTATCGGCCTTGCGCCCGATCTTTCCTGGTCGCAGGCCTTGAAGCGATTCCCATGCACAAAGGCCTGTCGCCATCTTCACGCAAAGCTGATCAGAGGGCTAAATCCCCGAGACCCTGATGCGTTTCCACAACAGGAAAACCTTTTTAGGGGTCGAGAGATGTCAGTCGCTACCAGCCTTGTGGAAGATCAGTCGGCCCGGATCACTCCGGCGCTGACCGAGACGCTGTATCACTTCAACGAATCGCCGTTGCTGGCCCGTCAGAACCGGCAGGAGTCGAATGCCCGCAGCTATCCGCGACGCATTCCGCTGGCACTCAAGCGCGCCAAGGGCATCTATGTCGAGGACGTCGAAGGCCGCACGTTCATCGACTGCCTGGCCGGTGCTGGCACGCTGGCGCTGGGGCATAACCACCCGGTGGTGATCGAAGCGATCCAGCAAGTGCTGACCAATGAATTACCGCTGCACACCCTCGACCTGACCACGCCGGTCAAGGATCAGTTTGTCCAGGACCTGTTCGGCCTGCTGCCACCGGCCTTGGCCACTGAGGCGAAAATCCAGTTCTGCGGCCCCACCGGCACCGACGCGGTGGAAGCAGCGCTGAAACTGGTGCGCACCGCCACTGGCCGCAGCACCGTGCTGTCGTTTCAGGGCGGTTACCACGGCATGAGCCAGGGTGCGCTGAGCCTGATGGGCAGTCTGGGGCCGAAAAAACCCTTGGGCGCCTTACTCAGTAACGGCGTGCAGTTCATGCCGTACCCCTACGATTATCGCTGCCCGTTCGGTCTAGGTGGCGCGCAAGGGGTACAGGTGAACCTCAATTACCTGGAAAACCTGCTGAATGACCCGGAAGCCGGCGTGCAGTTGCCGGCAGCGGTGATCGTCGAAGTGGTGCAGGGCGAGGGCGGGGTAATCCCGGCCGATCTCGACTGGCTGCGCGGCCTGCGGCGGATTACCGAACAGGCGGGCGTGGCGCTGATCGTCGATGAAATCCAGAGCGGTTTTGCCCGCACCGGCAAGATGTTCGCCTTCGAGCATGCCGCAATCATTCCGGATGTAGTGGTGATGTCCAAAGCCATCGGCGGCAGCTTGCCCCTGGCGGTGGTGGTCTATCGAGACTGGCTCGACACCTGGCTGCCGGGCGCCCATGCCGGGACCTTCCGCGGCAATCAGATGGCCATGGCCGCGGGCTCCGCGGTGATGCGTTACCTGACCGAACACAGCGTCTGCGAACACGCAGCCGCCATGGGCGAACGCTTGAGCGAACACCTGCGCATCCTGCAGCGGGACTTCCCGCAACTGGGTGATATCCGCGGTCGCGGCTTGATGCTTGGCGTGGAACTGGTCGATCCGGCCGGCGCGCCGGATGCCCAGGGTCACCCACCGATCTTTGCTCGCCTGGCGCCGTTGGTGCAGCGCGAATGTCTCAAGCGCGGCTTGATCCTCGAACTCGGTGGCCGTCACGGCGGCGTGGTGCGCTTCCTGCCGCCGCTGGTGATTACCGCCGCGGAAATCGACCGAGTCGCCGAGATTTTCGGCCGGGCCATGGCCGCCGCCACCGCGAGCCTCTAAATTTTCCGGCCCTCGGAACGTTCCTTCTACATAGCGGCTGCACACAGCGTGCAGCCCACCCTACAGCGATGGAGAGACAACATGACGTCAGTATTCGACCGCGAGGACATCCTCTTTCAGGTCGTGGTCAACCACGAAGAGCAATACTCGATCTGGCCCGACTACAAGGCCGTGCCTGCCGGCTGGCGCACTGTGGGTAAAAGCGGTCTGAAAAAGGAGTGCCTGGCTTACATCGAAGAAACCTGGACCGACATGCGTCCGCTGAGCCTGCGGCAGAAGAT
>DQGF01000389.1:0-4067 GCA_003525045.1 Pseudomonas sp.
TGTCGACTGACCCAGCGTTTGCGCGAGCAGGCTCGCTCCCACATTGATTCGTGCTGGTAGAATGCCCGGCTTCATTCCGCCGAACCGCAGCGCACTCCATGACCCAGTCTTCCTCCCCCCTCCCCCCTCACGTCGCCATCATCGGCGGCGGCCCTGCCGGCCTGATGGCGGCGGAAGTGCTGAGCCAGGCCGGAATCAAGGTCGACCTGTACGACGGCATGCCTTCGGTAGGTCGGAAATTTCTCCTGGCGGGTGTCGGCGGTATGAACATCACCCATTCAGAAGCCTATCCAGCGTTTCTTTCACGCTATGCCGAACGGGCGCCGCAGATTGCACCGCTGTTGCGTTCTTTTGGCGCCGATGCGCTGTGCCAATGGATTCATGACCTGGGCATCGAAACCTTTGTCGGCAGCTCCGGCCGGGTGTTTCCTACGGACATGAAAGCGGCTCCACTATTGCGCGCCTGGCTCAAACGCCTGCGAGATGCCGGAGTCGTTATCCACACCCGCCATCGCTGGCTCGGCTGGAATGGCGATGGCAGTCTGAAAGTGTCCTGCCCCGACGGCGAAAAAACCATTCAACCCGCCGCCACCTTGTTGGCCCTGGGCGGCGGCAGTTGGTCGCGCTTGGGTTCGGACGGCGCCTGGATGTTACCGCTGGAGCAACGCGGCGTAGGATTGGCACCGTTGCGACCGAGTAATTGCGGCTTCGAGGTGCAGGCCTGGAGCGAGTTGATGGTCAGCAAATTCGCTGGCGCGCCGCTGAAAAATATCGCCATTGGTCTTAATGACGACGTCCCACGGCTCGGTGAATGTGTGATCACGGCTACCGGGATTGAAGGCAGTTTGATCTACGCCCTGTCGGCACCGATCCGCGAAGCCATCAACCTGCAGGGTTCGGCGACCATTCATCTCGACCTGTTGCCGGGCAAGCCTGTGGATAAAGTTCAGGCGGCGCTGAGCAAGCCACGGGGTTCGCGGTCCATGGCCAAGCACCTGCACAGTCAGCTTGGCATTGATGGCGCGAAGGCGGCGTTGTTGCGAGAACTGGCAGCGGTCGAATGCTTTGCCGATCCCGCATTGCTGGCCAAGGCGATCAAAACCTTGCCGCTGACTTTGGTCAAAACCCGCCCATTGGACGAGGCCATCAGCAGTGCTGGCGGAGTGATGTTTGAGTCGATGGATGAACGCTTGATGCTCAAGCAACTGCCTGGGGTGTTCTGCGCGGGGGAAATGCTGGATTGGGAAGCGCCGACGGGTGGCTACCTGCTGACTGCGTGTTTCGCCAGTGGGCGGGCGGCGGGATTGGGGATGGTGGAGTGGCTTGAAAGCAGCGGCAAGTTTTAAGCGGCAAGCTGCAAGTTAAAAGCAGCGGAGTATTTCAACCTGCCGCTTGTAGCTTGTAGCTTGCAGCTTGCAGCTGCTTTAAGGCTTACGCTTACGCGGCCCAGTATTAAACACCGGCACCTTGCGCACAGGCTTGATCGAAGGTTCCGGCGCCGATGCATCACCGCTCTCGACCCATTTACCCAGGTTGCGCTTGCCGCTGCCCGAGGTCTTCGGCTTCTTCGGTTTTTTCGGTTTCTTGACCACTTGCCCACTGGCATCGGTATCCGGCACCCGGTGCTCGGGTTCGAAATCCTGTTCCATCTGGCGAGTCAGCGTCTGACGCGTCAAGGTTTCGATGGCCGACAGCAGATTCACTTCATCGGCGCAGACCAGGGAAATAGCCTCCCCGGTTGCACCCGCGCGGCCAGTACGGCCGATGCGGTGGATATAGTCTTCGGCCACGATCGGCAGGTCGAAGTTGACCACCAACGGCAAGTCTTCGATATCCAGGCCACGGGCCGCGACATCGGTGGCCACCAGGATTTGCACTTCACTGGCCTTGAAACGATCCAGCGCCCGCTGACGAGTCGCCTGGGGTTTGTCGCCGTGGATGCCGTCGGCGTTGATGCCCAGGCCCTGGAGTTTTTCCACCAGCGCGTCCACGCCATTGCGGGTCTTGGCGAACACCAGCACCTGTTTCCACTTGCCCTTGCGCAACAAGTGAATGAACAGCTCAGGCTTACGCTTCTTGTCCACCACCACAACCCATTGCTTGACGGTATTGGCAGCAACGTTGCGCGGGCTGACTTCGATGCTCAGCGGATCGTTGAGCATCTGCCCGGCCAGCAGGCGGATCGCATCGGAAAAGGTCGCGGAGAACAACAGTGTCTGACGTTTCTTCGGCAGTACCCGGTAAATGTTCCCCAGCTCTTCGGAAAAGCCCAGGTCGAGCATCCGATCGGCTTCATCCAGCACCAGGGTTTGCAGCTGATTGAACTTGAGCGCGTTCTGGCGGAACAGGTCGAGCAAGCGGCCGGGAGTCGCCACCAACAGATCGACGCCTTTGCGCAGCTTCATCATTTGCGGATTGATGCTGACCCCGCCGTACACCGCATAGGTGCTCAACGGCAGGTTCTCGGCGTACTGACGCACAGCTTCGTGAACCTGTTCAGCCAGTTCGCGAGTCGGCACCAGAATCAGCGCACGCACCGAGTTGGCGGTGACTTTCGGTCCTTCCATGGCCAGCAATTGCAGGAGCGGCAGGGCGAAACCGGCGGTCTTGCCGGTGCCGGTCTGGGCGGCGGCCATCAGGTCGCGCCCGGCCAGCACCGCCGGAATGGCTTGCGCCTGAACCGGCGTCGGGGTCTGGTAGCCGAGCGTCTCGAGGGAGCGCAGCAAGGGATCGATCAGGCCAAGGGTGGCGAAAGTCATGGGATTACCGTAGGAAAATTCAGCGCGGTTGTGCAAAACGAGTGTGCAATGGCGCGCAGTTTACCCTAATTCACACTCGATTCTGTCTGCACCACGGCAGCAGGTCGTTGCGGAGCCCGGCGCCACTGCGGCAAACCGATCAACACCACGGCACTGATGATCACCAACATGGCCAACGCTTCTTCGATACCGATGGTTTCGCCGACAAACACGATCCCCAGCAATACCGCCACCGCCGGGTTGACGTAGGCATAACTGGTGGCCGCCGCTGGGCGCACGTTTTTCAACAGATACATATAGGCGTTGAAGGCGATGATCGAACCGAAGAAAGTCAGGTAAGCCAGTGCCGCCCAACCTTCGATCGGCGGCATGGCTTCCAGATGCTCGCCGCTCAAGGCACTGCCGATCAACAATGCCACGCCACCCACCAGCATTTCCACGGCACTGGCCATCGCGCCTTGTGGCAACGGCAAGTGTTTGCTCCACACCGAACCGAAGGCCCAGGCCGCTGCCGCGAAGATCAGCAACCCGGCGCCCAGCGGGCTTGATTGCAGGTTCGAGCCGAGGTTGAGCATGGCCATACCGATCAGCCCGAGCACAATCCCGGCCCATTCAAGACGAGTATTACGGGCGCCCCAGAAATAGCCGAAGAGCAAGGTAAACAGCGGCACCGTCGCCACTGCCAATGCAGCCACACCGGAGGCCACGCCCGTGTGCTCGGCCACACTGACCCCGCCGTTACCGCAAGCGAGCAGCAAAATCCCGATGATCCCCGCGGCTTTCCACTGCGCCCAGGTCGGTGCCGGCGCCCCGCGCCAGCGCAGGAACGCGTACATCAAGCTCCCGGCGATGACGAAGCGAATACCGGCAAGCAACAATGGCGGCCAGTACTCCACGCCGATGCGAATCACCAGGTAAGTCGAGCCCCAGATCACGTATAACGCGAAGAAGGCAGCGATTAACGGTAAGGGAAAACGACGTAAGCCAGGCATTGGGCAGCTCGTAGGCAAGATAAATGAACAGCTATTCTAGAAAGGCCAGCGGCAGAAAATAAGTTACAAAACGTGTTTATAGCGCCGGTACACTTTTCAAAACACGGAGATCATCGCTATAAACCGTGCTTTCGAAAGTCAGTCTTTTTCAGGAATACGCCGATGGACAAATACGACCGCATGCTCCTCAGCGCCCTGCTGGAAAATGGGCGAGCGTCCTACGCCGACCTCGCGCGCAAGGTCAACCTGTCCGCCCCGGCCGTGGCCGAGCGCGTGGCCAAACTCGAAACCAGCGGGGTGATCACCGGTTACCAGC
>DQGF01000389.1:4364-4705 GCA_003525045.1 Pseudomonas sp.
GCCGGGTATCAGGCGAAAGTCGACATGGCCAAGCTTGGATTGCCGATCCAGTGCGTCATCGAACTGCGCCTGAACCAGCACGGCAACCAGAAGGCCTACGACGACCTGATCAAAATCCCGCAACTGACCGAATGCCACCGGGTCACGGGTGATCCGTGCGTGATCATGCAAGCGGCGGTGGGATCGATGCCGGAGCTGGAGGAGTTGATCAACCGGATTGCCAAGTTTGGGTTCAGCAAGACGTCGATCGTGTTGTCGAGTGCAATAGAGAAGCGTGTGCCGCTGGGACACATCGAAGGGAATGGAAAAGGTTAATAGAACACGGCCCCTGTGGGAGCGAG
>DQGF01000389.1:5021-5602 GCA_003525045.1 Pseudomonas sp.
CGAGGCTTGCCCGCGAAGCGATCGATCAAACGCCGCTGTAACTCACAGACAACAAACCCGGCATATCCCGCAGGCGAACCCAAGGCTCTTTGCGCCAATGCAGCAGCCGCAGCGTCCCACCGGCCCATTCCATCACCCGCATATGCGGCGTCTGGTTCGAAACGGGCCCCGCCTCCTCCCGCAACATCGGCACCACATGGTGGGTCAACCAACGCCGCAAATGGCGGTTTTCCGGGCAGTAGTGATAGACCAGCATTGCGTACACGCCTGACTCACTGAGCATCAAGGTTTCTTGTGAGTCATCGCTTGCAGACAAACACATCATCCGCCGCTGATCCGCATCGAGCTTGAGCGCTTGTCTGCCGTTTATATCCACACCCATCAACCGGCCGATATCGCGGGCGCAAAACCAAGGTTCTGCGTGCAGCAAAAGTGCTCGCAGCTGGATGTGATGGCGAATGAATGTTTTGGGGATGAAGTGAGCTGAGCTCGCAGCTGACTGTGCAGAGCTTTCAGGGGGATTGGGGGTAACTTTCATCATGGCGTAACTCCTATCGACGTTGGTGCTGCCAGCATCACTT
>DQGF01000232.1:0-2775 GCA_003525045.1 Pseudomonas sp.
GTCCGCTGCGCCATATTCGGTCATCTGGAATGCTGAACGCCAGATCACCACACAGAAAGCCCGCTTAATGCGGGCTTTTTGCTGTCTGGAGATTGGCTTTTCCGGCTTCCTGCAGATTAACCGCCGCACGACCTATTACTGTAGGAGCGAGCTTGCTCGCGAAGGTCTCAAGGACGACGCGTTCTTTCAGAAAAAACGCGTTATCGTTAACGTTCTTCGCGAGCAAGCTCGCTCCTACGGGGCCAAGATGACACAAGCTTCATCCTCCGATTGCGCAAATGCGTTAAAACACCTGAACTTATCAGCAGTTTCCTGCTCTCATGCCGGTAGCCATTGGTCGTGGCCGCCTGATAAGCTCGCGGCTTTACTCGATTGCCCTTTAGGCGCATGAACAAGGAAATAGCATGAAACAGCATCGGTTGGCGGCGGCGGTGGCCCTGGTTGGCCTGGTACTAGCGGGTTGTGATTCGCAGACCAGCGTAGAGCTGAAAACCCCGGCGCAAAAAGCTTCCTACGGGATTGGCCTGAACATGGGCAAGAGCCTGGCTCAGGAAGGCATGGATGATCTGGACTCCAAAGCCGTTGCCCAGGGCATCGAAGATGCCGTCGGCAAGAAAGAACAGAAGCTGAAGGACGAAGAACTGGTCGAAGCCTTCGCAGCACTGCAGAAGCGTGCTGAAGAGCGTATGGCTAAAATGAGCGAAGAGTCGGCAACCGCCGGCAAGAAATTCCTCGAAGACAACGCCAAGAAAGCGGGTGTCACCACCACAGCTTCGGGCCTGCAGTACGAAGTGGTCAAGAAAGCCGATGGCGCACAGCCCAAGCCGACCGACGTAGTGACCGTTCACTACACCGGCACCCTGACTAACGGCACCGTTTTCGACAGTTCCGTCGAGCGCGGCAGCCCGATCGATCTGCCGGTCAGCGGTGTGATCCCGGGTTGGGTCGAAGGCCTGCAGCTGATGCACGTTGGCGAGAAGTACAAATTGTACATTCCTAGCGAACTGGCTTACGGCGCCCAAAGCCCGAGCCCGGCGATTCCAGCCAACTCGGTGCTGGTATTCGACCTGGAACTGATGGCGATCAAGGATCCGGCAAAACAGGACGACGCTGCCAAGTAATCGGCGTCTGCTCTGACAACAACGCCTCGCTTATGCGGGGCGTTGTTGCATCTGGCGTTCAGCGGGGGTAAACAAAGCGAACGGATGCTGTACGCTGAAGTCATAGCCATTGAGGCGCCCGTGCTATCCGCGCCAGAGCGCCAAGTCAATGAAATCTTGGGTTTTTTTATGTGAGTAAAAAACGCCCGATCTGAGCCGGGCCCTTATGAAACGGGGCCTTCAGCCGTGAAAAGCAGCTCTGTTCACAAGGTTATCCACAATTTGTGTGGATAACATTTCAGCGGGAGGAATCATGAAAACACCCTGGAATTTCGCTCGTTTTCTGCCACTCGCCGGACGTCTGCTCGCTCGTGGACGTTTGCCGACCTTGCTGTTCGCTGTCGCCAGCAAAGGTGCCAGTCAGGGCAACCGGCTGGGCAAGCTCAAAGATGATCTGCGCTTGTTACAGGCGCTGTGCCTGGCCTATTGGCGGGGTGAATACCGTGCCATCAGCCCGAAAGCACTGATATCGGTGGTCGCAGGCTTGATGTACTTCCTGAGTCCGGTGGATGCGATTCCAGATTTCATTCCGATGTTCGGCATGCTCGATGACATCGCCGTGCTGGCCTGGCTGATGAAAGTCCTCGACGACGAACTCAACGCCTTCCGCGCCTGGCGCAAACGCCAGCTGCCGGAGAAGCTCGCCATTGTCGAGCGACTGCCCGATACCCCGGAGCAACTCAAGCTTCAGCACCCGAAAAAACACTGAGCCGGATAAGGATGTCCCGAATATTCATGCGACTCGCGACCTTGGTTCGCGACCTTGGCCGCTGTTAGGATTACACTTCCAGGGAAAAGTGCCGACTCGCTAAGTGTCGTTGTCCTACGGGGAAGTCATGGATATTCAGATAATCACACGCGAAGGCGAGCCCGAGTATGCGGTTCTGCCGTGGGCTCAGTATCAGGCTCTACTGAAAGCAGCAGGCATCAACGAGCGACCGCCGCGCGAAGCTCCAGAGCGTCACGCGGCATCACCAGACCAGATTCTTCCAGGTCTGGATCAACTACGCAGTTTGCGCGAAGGGAAGGGCATCGCCATCGAGGCGCTGGCCCGCACGGTAGGCATCAGCCCGTCTTATCTGGCCTTGATCGAAAGTGGCGAGCGTCAACCCGACGCTGCGATTCGCCGCAGCCTGGCCTGGGAATTGACGGTGCCAGGGTGGAGGGATGAATCGTGAGCGTACGCATCAGTCGTCAACATTGGGACGGATTACTCGGCGAGCTGGATCAGGCGCGCCGTCAGCGTCACCTCCTGACTTATCGCGCGTTGCTGGAGCGTTTGCAGTTGCCGACGCCGGCCATGCAAACCCTGACCGCTGCGCTTGAGCACCTGGCCGCGCTGGACGCCAAGGCCGAGCAGCCTTTGCGCAGTTCGCTGGTGATCAGCCAAGGTGCCAGTCGCCTGCCACGCACCGGTTTTTTTGAATGTGTCGAGCGCCTGGGGCGTTTCTCCGGGCCGTCCGATGGGGTCGCCGCAGCGTCCTGGCACGCCTCGGAAGTGGTGCGCGTGTTCGAGTACGAATACCCCGAGTCGGCGGAGGCCTGAGTGCTTCTACGACTCAAGGCGCGGGCCGGTTACTGGCTCTCCCGTCGCTTGTTTCACTGGTCGTGGTTC
>DQGF01000232.1:3074-3347 GCA_003525045.1 Pseudomonas sp.
TCGTGGTTCGTCCGCCAGCCTCGTGGCTGGAACTGGCTCGAAGGCCAGTTCGCACGCATGGCGAATCTGGGTGATGTGGGTGCCCAGAGCTTCTATGGGCACATCCTGACCTTTCGCGGCGTCGGCCTTGGTGCTCGCGAGGAAGGTGTCCGATTGTTGCGCCTGGCGGCGTTGGCGGGGGATGGGAAGGCGGCCTATCAGGTGGGCGTGATCAGCCTGGCGGGGACGGCGAGCAAGGCGCCGGATCCGGTTGAGGCTGCTCGGTGGTGGAGC
>DQGF01000232.1:3669-4415 GCA_003525045.1 Pseudomonas sp.
CATCCGTTGGCTGAGATCAAGCTTAAAGAGTTGGCGACTCGCGGATCTACGGATTAATTACCTGCCTACCTGCCTACCTGACAAACAGACGTGGCGAGAGGGAAACCTCCCGGCACGTTTTGCGTTTGGGTAGCGAAATTTCTGGGCAAAGTTGTCGGAAGTTTCCTTCAAGGCGCGGCGGTTTTCGTGAACTGGTGCGGAATGAGTTCAGTCGATAGGCTTTGGTGGTCGCTGCATACTCAGTGGCAGGGTGTAGGAACCCTTCAATACCTTTAGAGTTACATTGGCGTCGATACTTGATTGCGGCCTTTTGCATGCGTCCGTAAGATCCGTTTCGGCGGCTATGTGCGGGCACGCTTCGGCGTGGTCGAGTAATGCTCTAAAGGACTCGATATTCCTACCCCGTGCATAGCTGCCACCCTAGCCTGTAGGAAGGCTGATGGCAGCTCCTATTCCTTCCTTTGGAGCTTTCAAATGACAACACTACATCCTGATCCACCCTACGAAAAACCAACTCCCCACCCCGAAAACCGCTTCATGGCGCTCACCAGCAACTGCGACGACATGCCCACGTTGTTCGTTGATACCCATGCGCCGCTTGATGTTTTGTATGACGCAGCCAACTACCGAATCCGCGCGGTAACCCAAGTGCTGGAGAACCTGTCGATGCGCGGTTCTATCGAGTGTGAATCCTTCATCCTCAGCGACTTTTCCTTGCTCTGTGCCATTCCGTTGCGCGATGGCTG
>DQGF01000186.1:0-170 GCA_003525045.1 Pseudomonas sp.
GCGAGGCTTGCCCGCGAAGAGGCGCTAAAGCAAACCCGAATCAAAAAGACAGCCGCGCAGCCAATTCCTGTGCATCCCCGGCTTGTCAGTTCGCCCCTCCAACGCCACACTAGCGCTCATGAAGAACGTCAGCCCCAGCTACCTCAAGCATCACTTCCTGATCGCCATGC
>DQGF01000186.1:462-1443 GCA_003525045.1 Pseudomonas sp.
CATCACTTCCTGATCGCCATGCCTCACATGGCCGACCCGAACTTTGCGCACACCTTGACCTACATCGTCGAGCACACGGCCAATGGTGCCATGGGGCTGGTGGTCAACCGTCCGCAAGAACTGAACCTGGCCGATATCCTCGAGCAATTGCGCCCCGATATCGAACCGCCGGTGCTCTGCCAGCATGTGCCGATCTTTATCGGCGGACCGGTGCAGACCGATCGCGGTTTTGTCCTGCACCCGTCGGGGAAAACCTTTCAGGCGACCGTTGATCTGGAAGGTGAGCTGTCTCTGTCGACCTCCCAGGACGTGCTGTTCGCCATCGCCGACGGCGTCGGCCCGGCGAAAAGTCTGATCACCCTTGGCTACGCAGGTTGGGAAGCTGGGCAACTGGAAGCCGAGCTGGCCGGCAACGCCTGGCTGACCTGCCCGTTCGATGCCGACATCCTGTTCAATACCAGCAGTGAATTGCGCCTGGAAGCGGCGGCCAAACATCTGGGCGTCAACCTCAGCCTGCTGACCAGCCAGGCGGGGCACGCCTGATGGCCCTGCGGTTGATTCTGGGTTTCGACTACGGCACCAAACAGATCGGCGTCGCGGTCGGCCAGGTCATTACCGGCCAGGCCCGCGAGCTGTGCACGTTGAAGGCACAGAACGGCATTCCCGACTGGAATCAGGTCGAAGCCCTGATCAAAGAGTGGAAACCTGACGCCGTAGTGGTCGGCCTGCCTTTGAATATGGACGGCACGCCCAGCGACATGTGCCTGCGCGCAGAGAAATTCGCCCGCCGCCTGAACGGCCGCTACAACCTGCCCTTCTATACCCACGACGAACGCCTGACCACCTTCGAAGCCAAGGGTGAGCGGCGTGATCGTGGCGGGCAAAAGGGCAGTTACCGCGACAACCCCGTCGACGCCATCGCCGCCGCCCTGCTGCTGCAAGGCTGGCTCGACGAAAACACCGCGCTGTTCGAATCCTGAC
>DQGF01000186.1:1743-1919 GCA_003525045.1 Pseudomonas sp.
GTTCGAATCCTGACCGCAGCTGATCCTGATGAGCCGCTGCGCGTCTCTTTTAGCTACAACCCGAGCCACACCCAAACGCTATGCCCCAAAGGCAGGGCTCGGGCCGAAGAAGGAGCAAACCATGAGCCTGCCCAATCCCGCCGAACTGATCAGCCAGATGGCGATCCGTCTCAAGG
>DQGF01000186.1:2228-2713 GCA_003525045.1 Pseudomonas sp.
CTGGAACACCGTGGCATCAGCGACCCGCGTTACATCGGCATTCGTACCGGTGGCATCTGGGTCGCTCAGGCGTTGCTCGATGAACTGGGCAACGACTCGCCCCTTGGCACGCTGGACGTTTCCTTCTACCGCGACGACTTCAGCCAGAACGGCCTGCACCCGCAAGTGCGCCCGTCTGCCCTGCCCTTCGAGATCGAAGGCCAGCACCTGGTGCTGATCGATGACGTGTTGATGAGTGGCCGGACCATCCGCGCCGCCCTGAACGAACTCTTCGACTACGGCCGTCCGGCCAGCGTGACGCTGGTCTGTCTGCTGGACCTGGATGCCGGCGAATTGCCGATTCGTCCGAATGTGGTGGGCGCGACCCTGTCGCTGGCAGCCCACGAGCGCGTGAAACTGTCCGGTCCGGAGCTCAAGCTCGAGCTGCAAGACCTCGCCTTTTAATTCGCCCTATTGAGAGTCCCCCTCGCGATGACGCCTCTAGA
>DQGF01000569.1:0-3551 GCA_003525045.1 Pseudomonas sp.
TGAGCGGGCCTCTTCGCGGGCAAGCCTCGCTCCTACAAATTGGTGTCGTACGCAATATTTGCGATTAACCCAAATCCTGTAGGAGCGAGGCTTGCCCGCGAAGCTTTCAGGTCTTCTCCCACACCTCAAAGTTGTACGCCGGCTTATCGCCTTCGGCAGGATTCGGCACATTCGACACCAGCGTCCACTGCCCCACATCAAACTCCGGAAACCACGCATCCCCTTCCGGACTCAACGCCACGCGAGTCAGGTAAAGCCGATCCGCCTGCGCCATCCCCTGCGCATACAACTGCGCCCCACCAATCAACATCAATTCATCAACGCCCTGCTCGTTCGCCCATTCTTCAGCGCGAATAATGGCGGCCTCCAGCGACGGATAAACCTCCGCCCCTTCCAGTTGCAGATCCGCCTGACGGCTGACCACGATGTTCAACCGGCCCGGCAGCGGGCGACCGAGGGAATCCCAGGTCTTGCGGCCCATGATGATCGGCTTGCCGAGGGTGGTGGCCTTGAAGTATTTGAAGTCCCCCGGCAGGTGCCAGGGCATGCTGTTGTCGACGCCGATCACACGGTTTTCACCGAGGGCTGCGATCAGGCTGAGGGGGAGTGATTTAGTCATGCCGGCGAGGATACCAGAGCCTCCCGTACCCCGATAAGCGTCACAGCGGTTATGCTCACGACTCAATTAAGCGACGGGATGCCGCGTGACTGAACTGAAAAACCTCTGGCTGACAGAAACCATCCGCCTGCGCGAAGAACACGCCGGCCCACTGGATGATCTGGAAGCCAACCGATTGGCCCGTACCGCAGGCGGTGATCTGCCAACCCGGATTCAACGCCGCGCGCTGTGGCTGGCCGAACGCGATGGGCTGACCATCGCCCTCGAACATTGGCTGCAAGGTGCACGACTGGCGTTGATCGTCATGGCCGTGCTGGCCGTGGTCAGCGGCGCCGGCTTGGCATTCGCCGCACTGAGTGACGGGCAAACGCCGGTGAATGTGTTCTGGGCCTTGGGCAGTCTGCTCGGGTTGAACCTGATTCTGTTGCTGAGTTGGGCGCTGGGCCTGGCGTTTGCCGGTGAACACGGCGCAACGCTGGGACGCTTGTGGCTGTGGCTCAGTGAAAAGCTCGCCCGCGATGCCAAGGCGGCGCAACTGGCGCCGGCCCTGCTGTTGTTATTGCAACGACAGAAGCTCAACCGCTGGGCGCTCGGCGTGCTGGTCAACGGTTTGTGGTTGCTGGCGATGCTCAGTGCGTTGGTGATTCTGCTGATGCTGATGGCGACCCGGCGTTACGGCTTCGTCTGGGAAACCACCATCCTCGGCGGCGAGACCTTCGTCGCCATGACCCAGGCCCTCGGTGCACTGCCGGCGCTGCTCGGTTTCAGTGTGCCCACCGTGGAAATGATCCGCGCCAGTGGCGATGCCGCGTTGAATATCGAAAGCGCCCGCCAGGCCTGGGCGGCATGGCTGGTGGGCGTGCTGCTGGTCTACGGTGTATTGCCGCGCTTGCTTCTGGCGCTGGTCTGCCGGTGGCGCTGGAAAACCGGCCGAGCCACCTTGCAGCTGGATTTGAACCTGCCCGGCTACGCCCAACTGCGCGAACGGCTGATGCCCACCAGCGAACGCCTGGGCATCAGCGATGCTGCCCCGGAACAGCTTCATCCTATTGAAAATGGCACCAGTGACCTGCCCAGCGATGGCGCGCTGCTGGTGGCTATCGAGCTGGACGAGCAACGCCCGTGGCCGCCAAAACTGCCGAAAACCGTGAGCAATGCCGGCATTCTCGACAGCCGCGAATCCCGACACAAACTCCTCGAACAGCTGAGCCGATTTCCCCCTGCGCGATTGGCGATCGCTTGCGATCCACGCCGCTCGCCGGATCGCGGCAGTCTGGCACTGATCGCCGAACTCGCTCGCAGCGCCAGCGCCACCCGCGTCTGGTTGCTGCCAGCGCCGCCCGGCGAAGCGCTGGATGCCGCGCGACTCGGCGACTGGCACGTAGCGCTGCAACAGCTGGAACTGCCATTCGCCGACAGCGCGCCGTTGAGCTGGCTGGAGACCGGTCATGACTAATCCGTGGAAACCGCCGTTGAAACTCGCCGTGGTCGGCCACACCAACGTCGGCAAAACTTCGTTGCTACGCACCCTGACCCGGGATGTCGGATTCGGCGAAGTTTCCCATCGACCCAGTACTACACGACACGTTGAAGGCGCGCGGTTGTCGGTGGACGGCGAGCCCTTGCTCGACCTGTTCGACACCCCCGGCCTGGAAGACGCCATCGCCCTGCTCGACTATCTCGAACGTCTGGAGCGCCCCGGCGAACGCCTCGACGGTCCGGCACGTCTGGCACGATTCCTTGAAGGCAGCGAAGCCCGGCAGCGTTTCGAACAGGAAGCCAAGGTGCTGCGGCAACTGCTGACCTGCGACGCTGGTCTCTATGTGATCGACGCCCGTGAGCCGGTGCTGTCCAAATACCGCGACGAACTGGAAGTACTGGCCAGCTGCGGCAAACCGCTGCTTCCAGTGCTGAACTTTGTCAGCAGCGCCAACCATCGCGAGCCGGACTGGCGCCAGGCGTTGGCACGCCTGGGTTTGCACGCCCTGGTACGTTTCGACAGCGTCGCCCCGCCGGAGGACGGCGAACGTCGACTCTATGAAAGCCTCGCGCTGCTGCTGGAAAACTCCCGTGAGCAACTGGAACGCTTGATCGCCGATCAGCACGCGCAACGCCTGGCTCGTGAGCAGAGCGCTGCGCAATTGATTGCCGATTTATTGATCGACTGCGCCGCCTGCCGACGTAGCGTGGTCAGCAACGCCGAGCAGGAACAGCAAGCCATCAACGAGCTGCGCAAAGCCGTTCGACAACGAGAACAGCGTTGCGTCGATGCCCTGCTCAAGCTCTACGCCTTTCGCCCACAGGACGCGTCAGCCACTGATCTGCCGCTGCTCGATGGCCGTTGGGGTGATGATCTGTTCAACCCGGAAACCCTCAAGCAATTGGGCGTGCGGGTCGGAGGCGGTATCGCCGCCGGCGCGGCGGCCGGGGCCGGGGTCGACTTGCTGGTAGGCGGACTGACCCTCGGCGCGGCAGCGCTGGCCGGCGCAATTGCCGGCGGCGCGCTGCAAACTGCGCGCAGTTATGGCAGCCGTCTCATGGGCAAAATCAAAGGCCAGCGAGAACTGACGGTGGATGACAGCGTGCTGAGGTTGTTGGCGTTGCGTCAGCGCCAGCTTTTGCAAGCGCTGAATGCGCGCGGGCATGCGGCGATGGACAGCATTCAAGTCGCTTCGCCACAGGACAAGACCTGGCGCGAAGGCAAATTGCCCGAAGCCTTGAACAAGGCCCGGGCGCATCCGCAGTGGTCGTCGCTTAATCCGCATCCGAAGCTGAATCAGGCGGAGCGGCAGGAGCAGGTTGAGGTGTTGGCGCGGCAGTTGTAGGAACTTGAGCGATGTGTGGTCGGTGCTGGCCCCTTCGCGAGCAGGCTCGCTCCCACAAGGGATGTGCGTCGATCACAGATCCACGGTGGGAGCGAGCCTGCTCGCGA
>DQGF01000569.1:3912-4099 GCA_003525045.1 Pseudomonas sp.
GCCGAAGTTGCGAACCGAGGCGCCGAGTGGCGTTTCGCTGCGTTCGAATACCGTGACCTTAAGGCCGCGTCTGGCGGCGGCGTAGGCCTGGGACAGGCCGAGGATGCCGGCGCCTACGATCAGAATGTCGTTGTGGGGTGTCATGGGGATTTGTCCTGAACCCAAAGCCGCCTTCGCGGGCAAGCCT
>DQGF01000319.1:0-222 GCA_003525045.1 Pseudomonas sp.
GATACGTTGGAGCGGGTGACGGTGAAGCGGTGGGGGATGCAGCGGTGAGGCGTCAAGGTTTTCGAATAACAGGCTCAAGAACTGTCATAAAGGTTTTGACTCAATGCAATTGAGCTGCACGCGTTTAACTCTTCCTGATATATGCGCCCTGGGCTTGGCCGGTATTCCGATTTATGAGTGGCACGTACCGCACTGGCTTGGGAGAACTAGAAGCGCTGGAGC
>DQGF01000319.1:518-6290 GCA_003525045.1 Pseudomonas sp.
GGAGAACTAGAAGCGCTGGAGCTGGTGCTGGAGCTGGAGGAGCTGGAACTCCAATTATCTAACGCTGCTTGATTGAGCAGAGGTGGGGGTGGGGGCGGTGCCTGGGGCGGGCCGCTATGCGGCGCACCTCCTAAAAGCCTCTCATGCACGAGAACCGGATCTCTGGGAGATGCGCCATTGTGGAGTGTTCTAGGTGCGTCAAAGCTGTTCTGGCGCGGTCTGCTGTTGAGGCTTGACGATTGAGGCGTTGAGGGGCGAGATCGGTAGGTCAATCCGCCCATGGCTGCGCCTTGTACATATCCCGGGTAGTGTCTTGCTGTTTCTATGACGCTGGTGATGCGAGGAGAGCCGCCTGGCATTGGGTGAGCAGTTCCGACGGCGTACAGGATGTCACCGATACCACTCGATCTCGCAGGAGGGGCGACGTAAGTGATCCTGGCATTTTCGGCTTGACCTATCATCTCCGTTGCCCCGCTCAGATCCAGTTTGTTCAGGTCAACAGGTCTGCTTTTACCCGGACCTAAGGTTTTAAGGAAACTGCCTACGGCCTTGAATGGAGGCCAATGACCTGTCGGGTCCGAACGGTTCACAGGATCCCCCATGCAATACATATACGGATTCAACCCACCCCGCCCAAACGGACTCCAGCTGTCCGGGCTATGAAAACGCATCAATCGCGGGTTGTACGCACGGTAACCGTTGCCCAGCAAATACCAGCAGGTTTGCGCCTCGCGCAGTTCGCCGTTGAAGCCCAGCCGCGTGGCGACTTCCTGTCGCGCGGACTGATGGCCGTAGGCGGAATAAGTCAGGTGATTGGTTGCGTTGCCAACCATTTCCGCGAGCATCGAGTTTTGGCTATCAGTGGCCAGCAACACCGTGCGTTGCGTGTTCTGTCTCTGTTGATCAAGCGGATCTGTTGGGGGCATGGAGCGGCTTTCCCGGGTAAGTTAGCGAAGTCAGTGCCGTCCTTTGGTTTTACGCGCTTACGCCACGGTTGAGAACTATCAGAACTGCTAGGGTTTCACCACTGAACCCCGAACACGCTCATCTGTAGGAGCGAAGCTTGCTCGCGATGAATGCGACTCGGTCCCTAGGTAGACCACATGAACCTCCTGGTCGCCCTCGGCAGTTCCTACAAGGAATCGATGTGCACCTGAAGCTGCCGAAGGCCCCGATCTTTTGAGATCGGCACGTTCAACTCACTCCTTCGACGACAAATCCGCCATCCCCTTGAGCAGCTCGATTGGCAGGGGAAAGACGATGGTCGAGGTCTTGTCCCCGGCAATCGAACTCAGCGTCTGCATGTAACGCAGCTGCATGGCACCGGGTTGGCGGCCGAGCATTTCGGCGGCCTGCATAAGTTTTTCCGAGGCCTGCAATTCGCCTTCGGCATGGATCACTTTGGCCCTACGTTCCCGTTCGGCTTCGGCCTGTTTGGCAATGGCGCGGACCATCGATTCGTTGAGGTCTACGTGCTTGATCTCGACGTTAGCGACCTTGATGCCCCAGGCGTCGGTCTGGGCGTCGAGCACTTGCTGGATATCGACGTTCAAGCGCTCGCGTTCGGCCAGCAGTTCATCCAGTTCGTGTTTCCCAAGCACAGCCCGCAACGTGGTCTGGGCCAGTTGGCTGGTGGCCATGAGGAAGTCTTCCACCTGGATGATCGCTTTCTGCGGATCGAGGACGCGAAAGTACAGCACCGCGTTGACCTTGACCGAGACGTTGTCGCGGGTGATCACATCCTGCGGCGGCACGTCGAGGACCACGGTGCGCAAGTCGACGCGAACCATCTGCTGGACCACCGGGATCAGCAGGATCAGGCCGGGTCCCTTGACCTGCCAGAAGCGTCCGAGCTGGAACACCACCCCGCGCTCGTATTCGCGCAGGATGCGAAAGGTCGACCCCGCCAGTGCAATCACCAATAACAGCAGCGCGGCAAAACCCAGTTGCAGGCCCATGACTATTCTCCACCCGGCGCCGCGTCAGCCGCGGCCACTTCCAGCAATAATCCCTTGCGTGCCACCACCCGGACCCGTTGCCCGGGTTGCAGCGGCGTGGCGCTAAGCACTTGCCACTTTTCTCCTTGCAGGTGCACCCAGCCGTTATAGGCATTGCCGGCCAGCGACAACACCGGGGTTACGCTGCCAACCAGTCCTGCATCGCCACTGACGTTTTCGCGTGGTCGGGTTTTCAGAGCGTGTATCAGCAGGAAGATCAGCAGCAGGGCACTGATCAGTCCCAGGCCGATCATCAACGGAACCGGCACCTCGGTGTTGGTCAGAATTACAGCACCGATCACGAACATCACAATGCCGCCCAAACCGATCACGCCGTAATTGGGCAACGCCGCCTCGGCGATCAGAAATGCGATGCCAAAGGTGATCAGCCAGATCCCGATGGGGTTGGGAACCAGCAGGACAACCGTGTCCGCAGCGAAGACCGATCCACTCAAGGCCAACAACAGCGCAACTGCACAGCAACGAATGTTCACTTGACCCTCCGGGAGAGTCACTGATGGTTCTTTATACAGTCTAGCTGAGCTGTGGATTGTACGAATTTTGATCAGTTGTTGACCTTGTCCGGTGGGCGGATTTCCCCCTTGATTGCACCAGCGGGCCTAGACTTTTAATGGAGAGAAAAGCTTTAACCATCGTCCGCCAATCGTTACTGCGGACATCGAGGTGAATCATGCGTATGGCAAAAACCGTGCAGAGCAGCCTGGAGAAGGCCAACTGCGAATTTGACGTGGTCAGCCACCCTCACTCGGCCAGCAGCCTTGAAACGGCACGGGTCGCGGGCATTCCTGCCGAACGGGTGGCCAAATCGGTGATCCTCGACGATCACCATGGTCATTATCTGATGGCCGTGCTGCCGGCAAGCCGTCACCTGGACCTGAGTAAAGTACGTGGCAGCGGCGAATGGCAGATTTCCCGGGAAAGCACCTTGGCGCATCTGTTCGCTGACTGCGAACGCGGCGCCGTGCCTGCGTTGGGTGAATCCTATGGCCTGGACATGGTCATCGACCCCTTGCTGACCCGGCAGAAAGACATCTACCTGGAGGCGGGTAACCACAACAACCTCGTGCACATGAGCGTGCCGGAGTTCCTGAAAATGGTGCCGCATGCTGAAGTTTGCGAGTTGAGTCATTAGTTATTGCGGCGTCAGTTACAACGCCTTCGCGGGCCAGCCACGCTCCTACAGGATTTATGTCGAACCACAATGATGCGTACGACATAAATCCTGTGGGAGCGTGGCTTGCCCGCGATTACTGCGAAGCAGTCACCCAATCATCAGCCATTCCAAAGGAGCCCGACATGGAATCCCCAATCCACAGCCTCCCCTCGCTATTCAAACAACTCGGACTGGACAGTGACCCGGTCAGCATCGATCAATTCATCGCCACTCATTCACCGCTCAAACCGGAATTGCATCTGGCGGACGCGTTTTTCTGGACCAAGAGCCAGGCGGCTTTCTTGCGAGACGAGATTCTGGATGACGCCGATTGGGCGGAGGTGGTGGATCAGTTGGATGTGCTGCTGAGAAAGGGGCGGGGGGTGTAAAAATTAATGCTCAGGCGGCCACTGTCGAGACGTATGTACCAGCGCGAGTATCCAGATTGCATCAGTTCCAAGCTCATAAACAATGCGATAACTCTGATGCGGAATCAATTCGCGAGTACGTGCGATAAGTCCGGCAGGACCGCTTTCAGGGTATTGGGCAATGCGGGTCATCGCGTCACTGAAGCGGTTGTCCATGTCCATGGCGGCTTTGGGGTTGATGGAATGCAGGTAATCCCAAATATCTGCACGATCCTGTGCTGCTGCTGGCGTCCAAATTATCTTCATTCTTGTGTGAGTACCCGCGCGCGCCTGGCCGCAAATTCTGCTTCAACTTCATCGTTCGTCAGACCATCACCCGCCCGCATGGAAGCGCGTGCGCCGTCGACTTTTCGTTGCAAGAATGCCTCGTACTCGCGGGACTCGCGTTGTACTTGAACAAACTGACGCATCATTTCCCTGACGATCTGCGAGGCAGGACGATGGGAAGCTTCGGCTTCTGCCATGAATTGGTCGCGCAATTCGGATTCGAGTTTCATCGTAAAAACGGCTTGTTTTGACATGTCTGGTTCTCGACGGAGTGATTAAAAAGTATATACGTTTTCAGTACTAAATCTGCTTCAGAAAAAACTCCTGCGACAGATGGTCGCGAAATTGTTTCAAAACTTGACCAACTTTCCCCGCAAATGTCATATTGATAGTTAGCAAACTAACAGTGTGTATTTTCCTTCGTGCCGAAGAACCTCGACGCTCTCCAGATGAACATCAGCAGCTCCATGGTGGTGGCCGCCAGGCATTGGCGCAAAATCTGCCAGACCACGCTGGTCAACTATGGAATCTCTGAAGCCTGCGCCGTCCCGTTGTTGATGATCGGGCGTCTGGGCGAGGGGGTGCGACAGGTGACGGTAGCGCAGGCGGCGGGGATGGAGAGTCCGTCCCTGGTGCGTCTGCTGGATCAACTGTGTCATGCCGGCTACGTCTGCCGTACCGCAGACGCCCATGACCGGCGCGCCAAATGCCTGAGCCTGACCGAGACCGGTCGGGAGTTGGTACAGGCCGTCGAAATCGAATTGGTGCGCTTGCGTCAGGAAGTGCTCGAAGGCATCGGGCAGAGTGATCTGGAAGCGGCACTGCGGGTGCTCAGAGCCTTTGAATCGGCCACTCACTCACCGGTGGCCAATTCTTGAACGGTTTTTTCACCGGCATGCCCCCAGCCCGGGACTGGTTCTACGGTGTGCGCACGTTCGCGGCATCGATGATCGCGTTGTACATCGCCATGCTCATGCAAATGCCCCGTCCTTATTGGGCAATGGCCACGGTCTACATCGTTTCCAGTCCGTTTGTCGGGCCCACCAGTTCCAAGGCGCTTTACCGCGCTGTCGGCACCCTGCTTGGCGCCGCCGCCGCGGTTTTTTTCGTGCCGATGTTTGTCCAGAGTCCTTATATGTTGGTGGTAGTCATTGCGCTGTGGACCGGGACATTGCTGTTTTTGTCCCTGCATCTGCGCACCGCCAACAGTTACGCGCTGATGCTCGCGGGTTACACCTTGCCATTGATTGCTTTGCCAGTCGTGGATAACCCGCTGGCGGTATGGGACGTGGCTGAAGCGCGGACGGAAGAAATCTTCCTCGGTATCGCCGTCGCGGCAGTGGTGGGCGCGATGTTCTGGCCAAGGCGGCTGGCGCCGGTGTTCAACGATTCGGTGAGCAAATGGTTTACCGATGCCTCGACCTACAGCCTGCGATTCCTCAGTCGCAGCGTGCAGCCGGACGAGGTCAGTGCGCTGCGCTCATCGATGGTCGCGACCTTCAATACCCTGGAATTGATGATCGGCCAGCTGCCCCATGAAGGCGCGCGTCCGCAAACCGTGCGCAACACCAAGGAGCTGCGCGGGCGCATGATTCACCTGTTGCCGGTGATTGACGCGCTCGACGACGCGCTCTACGCCCTTGAACGACGTACGCCCGAGCTCGTGGCCAGGTTCGCGCCGTTGCTGACTGCAACCACCGAATGGCTGGACCACAAAGATGCCGATCTCGGCCGTTGGCAGGCACTGAGAAACCAGCTCGAAGCCCTGCAACCCTGCGCCGAAGCCTTGGCTGATCGCAAGCAGCTGCTGTTTTCCAATGCCCTTTATCGCCTCGGCGAGTGGATCGATTTGTGGCAGGACTGCCGCAGCCTGCAATACGCCATCCAGTGCGAAAGCCAGGACAGT
>DQGF01000319.1:6580-6729 GCA_003525045.1 Pseudomonas sp.
GTGCGAAAGCCAGGACAGTTGGCGCGCGGTATATCGGCACTGGCGTCTCGGGCGGTTGTCGCCGTTTCTCGACCATGGGTTGATGCTCTATTCGGCGGCATCCGCCGTCACTGCGATCATTGTCGCGTCGGTGCTGTGGATTCTGCTCG
>DQGF01000532.1:0-137 GCA_003525045.1 Pseudomonas sp.
AGCGATCGGTTGGGCCGGTGGTGGAGCACGTTGTTGCTGATTCCGCTGGTGGTGCTTTGGTTATCGGTGCAGCACGAATTGCTGCACGGGCATCCCACGCGTTGGCCAGCGCTGAACAAGATCCTCGGCTACGCGCC
>DQGF01000532.1:534-1041 GCA_003525045.1 Pseudomonas sp.
CCGGAAAGCCGTTACCTGAGCGCCGAGCAGTGGCAGGGCAGATCGCTGTTCGAGCAAGGTTTGCACTGGCTGAACAAAACCGTGCTCGGCCGTTTCGCCCTCGGTGCGCCGCTGGCCTTGCTGGCGCTGGCCCGGGAAGAGCTGCAACGTCTGCAAGCGGTTGAACGACAAGCCTGGTTGATGTGGCTGAGCCACGGCGCGCTGACCCTGCTGATGCTGGCATTCATCGCCCGCTACAGTGTGCTGCCGGTGTGGCATTACCTGTTGCTGATCAGTGTGCCGGCGCTGTCGATTGCGATGATTCGCTCCTATTATGAACACCGTCCCCATGTCGCACCCGAGCAACGCACCGTTATCAATGAAGCCGCCTGGCCGTGGCGCTGGCTGTTCCTGAACCTCAACTTGCACCTGGTGCATCACGACTTGCCGGGCTTGCCCTGGTACGACTTGCCCCGCGCCTACCACGCTCGCCGCGAGCAATGGTTGGCGCGCAGCGGCGGGTTTCTG
>DQGF01000532.1:1342-1479 GCA_003525045.1 Pseudomonas sp.
TGGCGCGCAGCGGCGGGTTTCTGGTGCAGGGTTATGGGCAGTTGTGGCGGCAGCACGGCGTGAAGGCCATCGACAGCCCAAGGCATCCATTTCACTGATTGTGAATACATTCCCCCTGCTCGCGAAGGCGGTGTGAC
>DQGF01000532.1:1819-15977 GCA_003525045.1 Pseudomonas sp.
ACTCCCTCTTCGCGAGCAGGCTCCCACAGTTGAATTCCGTTGCCTGGAAGATTTCGATGACTCAAGACATCGCTGAATTACTGATGTACGTCGCCCCCGAGCCGATCCACCAGGCCAATGAGCGCTGGCTGACGCGCATCTTCGAGCGACTCGGCACCCTGCGCCGCGACGCCGAAGCCCTGTCGCTGATGGACCTCTGGCTGTCCCCGCAGTTGCTGCTGACGCAAACCTGCGGCTACCCGCTGATGACGCAACTGCGCGGTCAAGTCCGGGTCCTCGGTCGCCCTCGCTACGAACTGCCGGACAGCCACGGTGGCAATCATTGCAGCCTGCTGCTGAGTCGCGCCGATGATTCACGGCGGACCTTGCCGGCGTTTCGCGCCAGCCGCGCTGTGATCAACGGCGAAGACTCCAACAGCGGCATGAACCTGCTGCGCCATCGCCTGGCGCCGTTGCATCGGGACGGGCAATTCTTTGCCGGGGTGAGCATCAGTGGCAGCCACCGCGAAAGCCTGCGTTGGCTGCGTGAAGATAAAGCCGACCTGGCGGCCATCGACAGCGTGACCTTTGCCTACCTGGCTCGACACGCCGACGCAGAAGTGGCCGGCCTGCGCGTCATCGCTCGCAGTGCCTTCAGTCCGACCTTGCCGTACATCACCGCCAGGTCGGTGACAGATGAAAGGGCTGAAGAGCTTCGGCAGGTGATGAACAAGACGTTGCTGGAGTTGCCTGAGGTGATTGAAATTCTCGGTCTGCAAGAGGTGCTGCCGGCCAGCGAGAGCGACTATCAGATCGTGCTCGATTATCAGCAGGAGGCTGAGGTGTTGGGATTTGGGCGATTGCGTTGACTGAAGGATTTTTCGCGGGCAAGCCTCGCTCCTACAGAGGTCGCGTCGATCCACAATCCCACAATCCCACAATCGCCACCAAACCTGTAGGAGCGAGGCTTGCCCGCGAAAGCGATGGCATGATCGGCATAAATCTTAAATTCCTAAACGGAATATAAAAATGCATTCTAAGTATTATTAAAGAATAAGGCTCCTTGCTAGGATTCGCCTCACCGGACCACCGGACATTCAGCGACCCTGACCCCTGGAGCCTCTATGTCCGGCACCGACTCATCCCATCGCAATGACGTGGGCGGATTGTTCCGCGCCCATTACGCCTGGCTGTGCGCAAGGTTGCGCCGGCATCTGGGGGCCAACCCCAACGTCGAAGACATCGCTGCCGAAACATTCATGCAGCTGCTCGAATCACCGGGGCTGACCCCGATCCGCGAGCCTCGCGCTTTGCTCACCACCATCGCCCGCCGGTTGATCTATCAGCTCTGGCGCCGCCGCGACCTGGAACGCCAAAACCTCGAACAGTTGCAACACCTCGATCAGCAGCAAACGTGGTCGCCCGAGGAACTGCTGCAACTGACCCAGGCGCTGCATGGCCTCGACCGCACGCTTGAGCGCTTGCCGGGCAAGGTCCGGGCAACTTTCCTGTTGTCCCGACTTGACGGTCTGACCTACCCGCAGATCGCCGCCGAACTGGGCATTTCCCAACGCTCGGTCAGCGTCTACATGACCCGCTCACAGGCACTGTGCGCCCAGCACAGCGCCAACGAACCCTTGAACCGCCTGACCCGGAGGTCCACATGAGATCGATCAAAACCCTGCTCGGCAGTTCGCTGCTGGTCCTGAGCCTTGTGACTTTCCAAGTGCCTGCAGCGGAAAAAGCCGCGCCCATTCACTTCGGCGACATCACTTGGGAAAGTGGCAGCCTGATCACCGAGATTTTGCGGTTGATCGTCGAGAAGGGTTACGGATACCCGACCGATACCTTGCCCGGCAGCACTGTCAGCCTCGAAGCGGCACTGGCCAAGAACGACATTCAAGTGATCGGCGAAGAATGGGCCGGGCGCAGTCCCGCCTGGGTCAAGGCCGCCGCCGAAGGCAAGGTGTTTGGTCTGGGCGATACAGTCAAAGGCGCCACCGAAGGCTGGTGGGTGCCGGAATACGTGATCAAGGGCGACCCGGAACGCGGAATCAAACCCCTGGCACCGGAGTTGAAATCCGTTGCCGACCTGGCGCGCTACAAGGACGTGTTCCGCGACCCCGAAGACCCAAGCCGCGGACGCTTCCTCAACAGCCCCACCGGCTGGACCTCGGAGATCGTCAACAGCCAGAAACTCAAGGCCTATGCCCTGACTGACAGCTTCGTCAACTTTCGCACCGGCTCCGGCGCGGCGCTGGATGCCGAGGTGGCATCGTCGATCCGTCGTGGCAAACCGGTGCTGTTCTACTATTGGTCACCGACCCCGCTGCTCGGTCGCTTCAAACTGGTGAAGCTGGACGAACCGCCGTTCGACGCCGAAGCCTGGAAGACCCTGGCCGACGCCAACAACCCGAATCCAAAAGGCACCCGTTCGATGCCGGCGAGCCTGGCCATTGGCGTGTCCGCGCCGTTCAAGGCGCAGTACCCGGATTTGGTTGTGTTCTTTGAGAAGGTCGACTTGCCGATTGATCTGCTGAACAGGACCCTGGGGCAGATGAGTGAAAAACGCCAGCCACCGCGGCAGGTGGCCGAAACGTTTTTGCGCGAACAGCCGCAGATCTGGAACGCTTGGGTGCCATCGGACGTGGCTATCAAGGTGGGCGCCAGTCTGTAAACCGCAGCGATTGACTACCATGGGTATGGTTTGAAGAGGACGCTTACCATTGCGTTGTCAGGTTTTAACGAAGCTCGAAAAATAAACTCCGGTGGTGGTGCGTGTTGTGTTGAGTGCTCGATAGCAAATGGGCAGCACCCGCCTCCAATATCGTCAAGCATAGTGTTGGCCATGACCATTTGGCCTCCGCCGTTTGGCTGTGATGCTCCACCGATGGCAACGTAGAAAAAATTGTTGTTGTGTTTCCAGGATGAAATTTTGTTGCTCATGTCGTATTGCGCGAGGTTCTCAGTGTGGCCGCTTTCAGACGGGTAGCTTCTAAGTGATAATTTTTTTCCAGTGTAATTTACGTGCTCCCAGAAACACACATAACCAAAGTCGCAAGTCGTGTTTGGGATGTTTGAGACCGCAAATGTGATCACTGCATCCCCGTTGTTATAGGCAATCTGAGTAGAACTGATCTGCTGACCGCCATTTTTACGAAGTAACTGCGTGTCGATCTTTTTTTGAGTTTCGACTTTCTGCCGCTCCGTCATCGACGGAGCAAATAAAGTGAATTGGCCCGATGCTTCGGACTCTTGCGCTACACCGATCAGGGGTATGGCGAAACTTGCGATCGCCATGACGCCTGATGTAATTCTGCAAATCATTGATACTATTTTCATACGCTGCTCCGGTCCTTCTTTGCATTGAAACGCGATAAATGAATGGCAAACGATGCCTCTCCAATCCAGATTTCTCTCGGATCAAACGCCTTGTCGAACGATTGTCTGAAATGACATGAAACGCACGCCACATGTTTTATTGGACAACATGAGGAATCGAAGAAAAGGATCGCTCAGGGCTCGGAAGATATCTACTGACGGAAGTAACAGGTCGCGTTTAAGTCAGAAGTAGCCAGCGCGCATGATGCTTGGTTACTTATGAAAACATCAGGAGTTGAAGAACGGGGCGGGAGAGGTGATCCAACTCGACGTTGCTGTTGAACTGATACTGGCGCAGCTCCTACAGGGGCGCGTCGTTTCAATACCGTTAAAGCGAGGCGAGGAACTTGTCGACGACTTGGCTGCCGTCTTTTTCGCCGCTGTCGTTTTCTTTCTCGGCCTGCGCCAGTTTGATTTTGTCCTGCATGCGCTCGGCGATTTGTTTATAAACCGCCGGGAGGCAGGTCGACCGCAACGAATCAAGCATTGCCTCAAGGCAGGCCGTTGCAGCCGTGTTTCAGAAACCCCGGGCGTTGCGCCAAGCGCTGGAAGTACTCGTCAATGGCCGGGTAGTCGGGTCGGTCCATCGGCGTCATCAGCCAGCGGTTGACCGACAGCCCGATGACAATGTCGGCCAGGGTGAATCGTGGCCCGGCGACATAAGCTTTAGTGGCCGCGAGCTGATGTTCGAGGATGCCCATCTTCTGGTTCCAGCCGCGTACGCCGGCGGCAATGTGATGTGGGTCCTGGAACTCCGGATCCTTGCGCACCAATGCCGTGAACGCATAGCTCCAGGCCGCGTTGAGTTCAGTGGCTTGCCAATCCATCCACTGCTCCACCCGAGCGCGGGCCGCGGGTTCGTGCGGTAGCAGGTCGGTGTTCTGGTGTTTGCTGGCCAGATAACGGCAGATGGTGTTGGATTCCCACAGCACGCCGGCCTCATCGATGATCACGGGCACCAGTGCGTTGGGATTGAGCCTGAGAAACTCCGGCGTGTGAGTCGAGGCAAAACCGCCGCCCCAATCCTCACGTTCGTAGGAAACGCCGAGTTCCTCACAGGTCCATAGGACCTTTCTGACGTTGATGGATGAAGCTTTACCCAGGATCTTCAGTGAGTGTTCCATTGAGCTACTCCTTCAGCAGGTCGTAATACGGGTATTCAATAGTGTGCCCGGCAAGGGATGACGGCAAGAACGGGTAGTGGGTGAGGCTAAGTACTCTCGCGCACTTTCAACTCAAACCCCATGTCCTGCACCGGTTTAGTCACCGAATTCCCCGCCAGCAACGTCAACATCAACTCTGCCGAACGCCGGCCGATGGCTTCGCGTGGCGTGCTGATGCTGCTCAGGCGCGGGACCATGTGGGCCGAGGCCGGCAGGTCGTTGAAGCCGAGGATCGCTACTTGCTGGGGAATCTTGATGCCGCAGCGCATCGCTTCGAGCAGTGCGCCCTGGGCCAGGTCGTCGTTGCCGAAGAAGATCGCATCGACGTCAGGATGACTGGCCATCAGTTGCAGAAATAATTCGCCACCCAGTCCGACGGAGGAGGCGCGTGGCGTCAGTATTTCCAGGTCCGGGTCATACAAACCGACCTTTTGCAGCGATTTGCGGAAACCTTCGCCGCGCAGCAACGTGCGTTGATCCAGTTGCGCGCCGATGTAGGCGAGGCGCTTGCGACCACGGGAGAGCAGATGTTCCGCCGCCGTTTCGCCGGCAGCGAGCTGCGAGAAACCAACGCAGTTGAGCCCGGCAGCGCTGTCCAGTTCCATCATGTACACGCACGGAATGTTGCTCGCCTCGATCATCCTTCGTGAACTTTCGGTTCTGTCGAAACCCGTCAACAGCAAGCCACGAGGCTGATAGGCCATGTAATTACGCAGCAGGTTTTCTTCTTCATCGCGTGAGTAATGGAAGTTGCCGATCAGCACTTCGAAGCCCTTGGGGCGCAAAACCTGATGAATGGCTTCCAGCGTGTCGATGAACAGCAAGTTCGACAGCGACGGTACCAAAACCACCACTGAATGGCCCTGGGCCGAGGCTAACGCGCGGGCAGCAGGGTTGACCACGTAATTGAGGTCGAGGGCGGCTTTCTGGACTTTTTCCACCAGTTCGGTGGCCACCGTGCTGACGCCGCGCAAGGCGCGGGAGGCGGTGATCGGGCTGACACCGGCCAGGCGTGCGACTTCATTGAGGGTAGGGCGGCCAGTGGTGCGGGTATTTTTATCGTTTTTAGGGGAGGTCATCGGGCGGCTTGCCAAACAAAATTCAAGGCACTAAGGTAGCGCTGTCTCGATGCAGCTGCAAATGCGTGAGCGGGGTCTGCCTGATCCGCGCTTTTTGGCATTGGGGACGAACATGCTGCAACCCACAAAAAGACAAGAAGGCGTCGGCAACTTCTGCTTTTGCTCGAGTGTCATAACTGGCAAAGGTAGCGCTGTCTGCGCGCTGAGGTGTTACATGAATCATCCCATCACCGCCCTGGTCATCATGGGCGTTGCCGGTTGCGGCAAGACTTGCGTCAGCGAGGCCTTGTGCCAACTCAGCGGCGCGACCGCCATTGAAGGCGACTCCTTTCACCCTGCCGCCAATATCGAAAAGATGAGCGCAGGTATCCCCCTGAATGACGAAGACCGTGCCGGTTGGCTCGACAGCCTGTGCGATGAACTGCGCCGCATCGACGCCAAGGGTCAACGCCCGGTGCTGACCTGCTCGGCCCTCAAGCACATTTATCGCGAACGACTGCGCAGCGCCATGCCTGGCCTGGGCTTCGTTTTCCTTGAGCTGACCCCTGAAGTCGCCGCTGATCGTGTTTCCCATCGACCGGGCCACTTCATGCCGTCAACGCTGATCGACAGTCAGTTCGCCACGCTCGAATCGCCCGTGGGTGAGCCCTTGACCCTGGCTCTGGACGCTTCGACCCACAGCGTCGACCAACTGGCAATGCAGGCGCATGCCTGGTGGCTGGAACATGGCCTGAAGCGCGCGGTATGAATTTGCCTCGAAAAGGTAGCGCTGTCCTGATGGCTTGCGAATTACCCGCTTTAATAACAACAACAACCAGGAGACACCCCTAATGTTTGGCATGTCCCACGAGACGTTCCTGCTGCTCGACGCAGTGGTTACGGTGATCGGACTGATCGTCCTGATCACCAAGTTCAAGCTTCACCCCTTCATTGCCCTGATCATCGCCGCCGCCTTTCTCGGGCTGACGTCCGGCATGCCGATCGGCACCATCATCAAGGCGTTCCAGGACGGCTTCGGTGGGGTGCTCGGATTCGTCGGGATCATCCTCGCGCTGGGCACCATGCTTGGCAAAATGATGGCCGAGTCGGGCGGGGCGGATCAGATTGCCCAGACGCTGATTCGCGCGTTCGGCAAGGACAAGGTGCAGTGGGCGATGATGTTCGCCGCCTTCCTGGTCGGCATTCCGCTGTTCTTCGAAATCGGTTTTGTATTGCTGATCCCGCTGGTGTTCATCGTTGCCCGGCGTACCGGCGTGTCGATCATCAAGATCGGTATCCCGTTGCTGGCCGGTCTGTCTGCGGTACACGGTCTGGTTCCGCCACACCCGGGCCCGCTGCTGGCGATCGGCGTATTCGGTGCCGACATCGGTAAAACCATTCTGTACGGCCTGATCGTTGCGCTGCCGACGGCCATCATCGCCGGCCCGATCTACGGTACCTTCATTGCCAAATACATCCCCGGCCATCCTAACCAGGAACTGGTGGATCAACTGGCTCGCGAGCCGGAAAGCGCCGAACTGCCGAGCTTCAGCATCACCCTGATCACCGTGCTGCTGCCGGTGTTCCTGATGTTGCTCAAGACCTTTGCCGACGTGGTCCTGCCGGAAGGCAATTTCGCGCGCTCCTTCATGGACCTGGTCGGTCACCCGATCTCGGCGCTGTTGCTGGCGTTGCTGCTGTCGCTGTACACCTTCGGCCACAAGCAAGGCATGGGTTCGAGCAAGATTCTGAAGTTGCTCGACGCCAGCCTCGCGCCGACCGCCGCGATCATTCTGATCATCGGTGCCGGTGGTGGCTTCAAGCAGATGCTGGTGACCAGCGGTGTGGGTGACGTGATCGGCCACATGGCGGTGAACGCACAGATCTCGCCGATCCTGCTGGCCTGGCTGGTGGCGGCGGTGATCCGTATTGCTACCGGTTCGGCAACCGTGGCGACCATTACTGGCGCGGGCATCGTGGTGCCGGTGGTGGGGATGATTCCGGGTGTGAACCGTGAGCTGCTGGTGCTGGCGACCGGTGCCGGTTCGTTGATCTTGTCGCACGTCAACGATGCGGGCTTCTGGCTGGTGAAGCAGTACTTCAACATGACCGTGGCGGAAACCTTCAAGACCTGGACGGCGATGGAAACCATCCTGTCCATCGTTGCGTTGGGCTTTATCTTGCTGTTGTCGTTGTTCGTTTAAAAGCTTCGCGGGCAAGCCTCGCTCCTACAGGGTTGAATCGATCACACCATTTCGATTCGACTCTGAACGGTAGGAGCGAGGCTTGCCCGCGAAGGCGATTTAACCGGCGCTGGTTTTGCTGATCAGCCCATCCGCCCGGAACATCCCGCGAATCCCGCGCACGGCCTGACGAATCCGGTCCTGGTTTTCGATCAGCGCGAAGCGCACATGATCATCCCCATACTCACCAAACCCGACACCCGGCGAGACGCAAACCTTGGCCTCGGCGAGCATTTTCTTGGCGAACTCCAGCGAGCCCAGGTGCGCATAAGCCTCGGGAATTTTCGCCCAGACGTACATCGAGGCTTTCGGATTTTCCACCATCCAGCCCAGTTCATGCAGGCCCTTGACCAGCACGTTGCGCCGCTGCCGATACTGGTCGGCGATGTCCTTGACGCATTGCTGATCGCCTTCCAGCGCCGCAATAGCGGCGACTTGCAGCGGGGTGAAGGTGCCGTAGTCGTGGTAGCTCTTGATCCGCGCCAAGGCGTTGACCAGTTCGGCGTTACCGACCATGAAACCGATGCGCCAGCCGGCCATGTTGTAGCTTTTCGACAGGGTGAAAAACTCCACCGCGATGTCCTTGGCCCCCGGCACCTGCATGATCGACGGGGCTTTCCAGCCGTCGTAGACGATGTCGGCGTAGGCCAGGTCGTGCACCACCAACACGTCGTACTGCTTGGCGAGGGCGATCACCCGTTCGAAGAAATCCAGCTCGACGCATTGCGCGGTGGGATTGGACGGGAAGCCGAGGATCATCATTTTCGGTTTCGGGATCGAGCCACGAATGGCGCTTTCCAGTTCGGCGAAGAAATCCACGCCCGGAATCAGCGGCACCGACCGTACCTGGGCGCCGGCAATCACGGCACCGTAGATGTGAATCGGGTAACTCGGGTTCGGCACCAGCACGGTATCGCCCTGGTCGAGGGTGGCCAGCATCAAATGCGCCAGACCTTCCTTGGAGCCAATGGTGACAATGGCTTCGCTTTCCGGGTCGATGTCGACCTCGTAGCGATCCTTGTACCAGTTGGAAATCGCCCGGCGCAGACGCGGGATGCCCTTGGACGTGGAATAACCGTGGGTATCTTCGCGTTGGGCGACGGTAACGAGTTTTTCGACGATGTGCGGCGGCGTCGCCCCGTCGGGGTTGCCCATGCTGAAATCGATGATGTCTTCGCCACGACGACGGGCGGCCATCTTCAGCTCGGCGGTGATGTTGAATACGTAAGGGGGGAGTCGATCTATGCGCGCAAAGCGGCGCGGCGAACCTGGGTTAGCCATTGTTGCCTCGGGTAACGTGAGCGCCCGGAACCGTCCGAGCGACGCTGGCCACTGCGGTGGCCTGTGGCGGAATGTAAGGGCAGGTGTGGCAAACTGTCCAGCGTCTATGTAAACAAATTTGTCCGAAGGAAATCGGTTGATGGAATTTACCAGTGGCTTCCTGCTGAGCCTTTCGCTGTGCCTGGACATCGGCGTGGCCAATATCGCGATGATCACCCTGGCGATGCAACGCGGCTATTTTCAAGGCTTTGCCCTGGGATTGGGGACCTGTGTCGGTGACCTGATCTACGCGGTGCTGGCGCTGGCGGGCATGACCGTTTTGCTGCAATACGAGACCGTGCGCTGGGTGCTGTGGATCGGTGGCTCGACGTTACTGGTGTACTTCGCGGTGAAGATGATCTATTCGGCCATCCACCATGAGGCGCTGTTGGCCGAGACTGCCGAGGTGGGACACAACTCGCACCGCAAAGAGTTCTTGCGCGGAATCTTCCTGGCCATGTCGTCACCCAGCGCCATTCTCTGGTTCGCAGCGGTGGGCGGCACGCTGATCGCGCGTTCCGGCGGCGGTGGCGCCCTCAGTTCGGCGCTGTTTCTGGGCGGCTTTCTGTGCGCCGGGGTAATCTGGTGTGTTGGTCTGTGCTTCGCTGCCAGCCATGGCGGCAAGCTGCTGGGCGACAAACTGCTGCGTTATTCTTACCTGGCATCGGCGGCGATCTTCTGCTATTTCGCGGTCTACGTGATCCTGTCGGGTTATAACGAGTTCATCGGCGCTGGCGCCGTCGAGCCGCTGCACGCACTGTAATTGGGCGAATCGGGATTGGCTTCTATACTCCCAGCCGAACCCACTTTTTTCGTACCAGGAGTCGAGTCATGGATGAGCAAACAGGCATCAAACCGGCCGGGCCACGCTTCAAAAACGGCCACTTCCTGCTCATTGCAGGGCTTGGCGGACGATTTACTTCGCAAACCACCAAAGCGATCCCCGACCTCTGGGAGAAATTCATTCCCGAGATTGGCAAAATTCCCGGTCAGAAAAGCGAAGTGACCTACGGCATCTGCTGCAATCCGGATGGCAAAGGCGGTTTCGAATACATCGCCGGCGTCGAAATCAGCAAACTCGACGACCTGCCTGACAAATACCGTTGGGTGGAGGTTCAGCCTCAGCACTACGCCGTGTTCGAGCACAAGGGTGCTCTGGATACCTTGCCCCAGACCTTTCATTACATCTGGAAAACCTGGTTGCCGCAGTCCGGTTATCACGCGGCGGATGCCCCGGAGTTCGAACGCTACAGCGAAGACTTCAACCCGAAACTCAATACCGGTGTGCTGGAGATCTGGTTGCCGCTCAAGGCGTAATGGCTGGATCGAGAGGCGGATCGGCGATTCGCCTCTCGATGTCGTGCTGACGCTGATTTATGATTCCCGGTCTTTCCCCCGTTGAATTCGAGCCGACATGAACGCCGTCATTCGCCACGTCACCCCCGCTGACCTGGACCGCTGCTACACCATCGAAACCCTTGCCTACGAAGGTGACGAAGCCGCGACCCGGGAGAAAATCGCCACCCGCATCGCCACCTGGCCCGAAGGGTTTATCGTGGCCGAAGTGGACGGCGTTGTCGCCGGCTTCATCAATTCCGGTGCGGCGTTTCAGGTGGAAATGTCGGACGAGGCGTTCAAGGAACTGATCGGCCACGACCCGGCCGGCCCGCATGTGGTGATCATGTCGGTGGTGGTGCATCCGGATTTCCAGGGACAAGGCCTGGCAAAACGCTTGATGGCTGAGTTCATCGAGCGGATGCGCGCGTTGAACAAGGCCAGCATCAACCTGATGTGCAAGGAGCGGCATATTCCGCTTTACGCGGGTTTTGGCTTCGCCTACATCAAGCCTTCCGCCTCCGATCATGGCGGGATGGCGTGGCATGAGATGGTGCTCGAACTCTGACCTGTGGGAGCGGGCTGGCTCCGGGCGGCGTTCCGACGAAAGCGGCCTGTCAGTCACTGCGATGGTGAAGGTGCCGCCGTCTTCGCGAGCAAGCCCGCTCCCACAGGTGACTAATAGTGTCTGCGAGATTTGCGCCTGACACCGCTCCCACAGGGGCAGTGTTCGAGGCTGAAGCAAAAAAGCCCCGTCTCTTGCGAGTCGGGGCTTTTGCTTTTCAGCGGCTGAAGCTTACAGCGTCGGGTAGTCGATATAACCGACCGGACCCTTGGCGTAGAACAGTTCAGGGCGCGCTTCGTTCAGCGGCGCATCGGCCTTCAAGCGTGCCGGCAGGTCCGGGTTGGCAATGAACGGCACACCGAAGGCGACCGCATCGGCCTTGCCGCTGGCCAGCCAGGCGTTGGCGCTGTCCTTGGTGAAGCGTTCGTTGACGATGTATGGGCCGCCGAAAGCTTCCTTGAGTTGTGGGCCAAGGCTGTCGCCGGCTTCTTTCTCTCGCGAGCAGATGAAGGCGATACCACGCTTGCCCAATTCGCGAGCGACGTAGGTGAAGGTTTCGGCGAGGTTGTCATCGCCCATGTCATGGGAGTCGGCGCGCGGTGCCAAGTGCACCCCGACGCGGCCGGCGCCCCAGACGTCGATCGCCGCGTCGGTCACTTCCAGCAACAGGCGCGCACGGTTTTCCAGGGACCCGCCGTAGTTGTCGGTGCGCTGGTTGGTGCTGCTTTGCAGGAACTGGTCGAGCAGGTAACCGTTGGCGCCGTGGATTTCCACGCCGTCGAAACCGGCGGCCTTGGCATTTTCGGCACCGAGGCGGTAAGCGTCGACGATGTCGGCGATTTCAGCAGTTTCCAGGGCGCGCGGGGTCGGGTAGTCGGCCAGTGGACGCACCAGGCTGACGTGACCTTCAGGCTGGATGGCGCTCGGTGCGACCGGCGCTTCGCCGTTCAGGTACGACTCGTGGGAAACCCGGCCGACGTGCCACAGCTGCAGGAAGATTTTGCCGCCCGCGCCGTGGATCGCTTTGGTCACGTTGGTCCAGCCACGCACCTGGTCGTTGGACCAGATGCCCGGGGTGTCGGGGTAGCCGACGCCCATCGGGGTGACCGAGGTGGCCTCGCTGAGGATCAGGCCGGCCGAGGCGCGTTGCACGTAGTACTCGGCCATCAGCGCGTTCGGCACCCGGCCTTCGTCGGCGCGGCAGCGGGTCAGGGGTGCCATGATGATGCGGTTGGCCAACTCGAGGTCGCCCAGTTTGATCGGATCGAAAATAGTCGTCATGAAATAACTCTCTTTTGGAGATCAGTTAGCAGCAGGGGCCAGTTCGGGATTGCCGCTCTGACGGAAAGTAATCAGGGTCACCAGCAGGGCGAGTACCGCCAGTGCTGCCGCCGCGAGAGGAACGCTGGTCAGGCCGAAACCGTGGGCGATGACGCTGCCGCCGACCCAGGCACCCAATGCGTTGCCGACGTTGAAAGCGCCGATGTTCAGGGTCGACACCAGGTTCGGTGCGGCCTTGCCGTAGGTCACGACGTTGATTTGCAGCGCCGGCACCGCGGCAAACGAAGCGGTGGCCCAGAGGAACAGGGTGATTTCGGTCGGGATCAGCGCGACGCTGGTCCAGGTCAGCACGGTGGAGATCACGGCCATCGAGATGAAGACGCCGATCAGGGTGGCAGCCAAGCGCTTGTCCGCCAGCTTGCCGCCGATGATGTTGCCCACGGTCAGGCCCAGGCCGATCAACAGCAGGGTCCAGGTCACACCTTTGGGCGAGACGCCGGTGACATCGCCAAGCAACGGGGCAACGTAAGTAAAAAGGGTGAACATCGATGCGGCGAACAACGCGGTCATGCTCAACGACAGCCAGATTCCAGCACCCTTGAGGGCGCGCAGTTCGGCACGCATGTCGAGCTTCTCTTCATCGCGCTTGGCCGGCAGGAAGCGAATCAACCCGATCAGCGCAACCACACCGATCACCGTCACCGCCCAGAACGTCGAGCGCCAGCCGGCTTCCTGACCGAGCGCGGTGCCCAATGGGACGCCCAGCACGTTGGCCAGGGTCAGGCCGGTGAACATCAAGGCCACGGCCGAAGCGCGCTTGTTCGCCGGCACCAGACCTGCCGCCACCACCGAACCGATGCCGAAAAACGCCCCGTGACACAGGGCGGTGACCACCCGGGCAAACATCAGCACGTTGTAGTCGCTGGCCACTGCACAGAGCAGGTTGCCGATAATGAAGATACCCATCAACGCTACCAGGGCGGCCTTGCGCGGCAGCCGTGAGGTGGCCAGTGCCATGAACGGTGCACCGATGGCCACGCCCAGGGCATAACCGGTGACCAGCCAGCCGGCACCGGGGATCGATACACCGAGGTCCGCCGCTACATCGGGCAACAGGCCCATGATGACGAACTCGGTGGTGCCGATGGCGAAGGCGCTCAAGGCCAGAATGAGTAGCGAGAGGGGCATGGTTGATACCTTATCGGCGTACTGACGTAAAGGGTCAGAGCTCTTTGCTGAAGGTGCTGAGGAATTCCTGAATGGTTTCCTCATTGCGTTGGAAAAAATGCCACTGACCGACTTTGCGGCTGCTGATCAGGCCGGCGCGTTGCAGAGTCGCCAGGTGTGCAGACACCGTGGACTGCGACAAACCGCAACGTTGATCGATCTGCCCGGCGCAGACGCCGTGCTCGTTACTGTGGGACTGGTCGGGAAATTCGACGGTCGGATCTTTGAGCCAGTGCAGGATTTCTCGTCGTACTGGGTGTGCCAGGGCTTTTATTATTTCGTCGAGATTGATGGTCATTGTGTGGGCTCGTGATGATTAAAACGCTATATCGCGATGAAGCGAACTTTAAATCGTTATTTCGCGATACACAAATATGATTTGGCTCTGACCAACTCGTAATTCGGTATATCGAGTTATAACGATATGTGGCGCGCGGTGCTAAGCTGCGCGGATGAACTATCTCGCACATCTTCATCTCGGTGGCCAGCGTCCGGGACAATTGCTCGGCAGTCTTTACGGCGATTTCGTCAAAGGACGGCTGCAGGGGCAGTTCGATCCGGAGATTGAAGCGGCCATCCAGCTGCATCGCAGCATCGACGTCTTTA
>DQGF01000532.1:16280-16739 GCA_003525045.1 Pseudomonas sp.
CAGCATCGACGTCTTTACCGACCGCCATCCGTTGGTGGGTATCTCGTTGTCGCGGTTTTCCATGACCCGCAGGCGTTATGCCGGGATCGTGCTCGACGTGTTTTTCGATCATTGCCTGGCCCGGGATTGGGCGCTGTACGCTGATCGGCCGCTCGAGCAATTCACATCGAATGTGTATCGGGTGCTGTCGGCTGAGCCGCAGTTGCCGGAACGCCTGGCGATGATCGCGCCGCACATGGTGGCCAATGACTGGTTGGGGTCTTATCGGGAGTTCGAAGTACTGGAGCAGGTGCTGAGGGGGATTTCACGGCGATTGACCCGGCCGGAGGAGCTGGCCGCAGCGATGCAGGAGTTGCGGGTATTGTATGAGCCGCTGAGTGAGGATTTCCGGTTGTTCTATCCGCAGCTTCAGGATTTCGCCCGCAACCGCTGATACAACTCCTGTAGGAGCGAGGCTTG
>DQGF01000532.1:17102-17290 GCA_003525045.1 Pseudomonas sp.
GGCAAGCCTCGCTCCTACAGGAGGGTGGTGTTACGCGGCGATCAGTTCGCCGGTACGCCGTGGTTCTGCCGGTTTCGCCACTTCGCCAAACAACGCCTTCTGCACCGCCTGCTGCGCTTCGAACGCCAGTGCCGCTCGTTCGCGACCTTCACAAGCGATCGGCTTGAGCAAATGAATTTCGACCTCAC
>DQGF01000532.1:17579-17699 GCA_003525045.1 Pseudomonas sp.
AGCAAATGAATTTCCACCTCACCCCGATCATTGGCAAACAAACGCATCAGGTGCGACAGCAAATCATCATCGCCGATGAACGGCGCCAGCGAATCGAGCTCACCGTCGCGCAGATAACGA
>DQGF01000532.1:18012-18613 GCA_003525045.1 Pseudomonas sp.
GCGCCACTTCGGAGTCGATCGCGGCTGACAGTAAACGACCATGGAAGGTGCGCAACGAACGGCCGTCGGTGGTGGTCCCTTCCGGGAACATCAACAGCGGGTGTTCCTGCTCCAAATGACGGGTCATCTGCTTGCGGATCAATTGACTGTCGCCCGACCCACGACGAATGAACAAACTGCCAGCCTTCGCCGCCAGCCATCCAGCGACCGGCCAGGTGCGCACTTCGGCCTTGGACAGGAACGACAGCGGCGTGAGCATGCCCAGCAATGGAATATCAGTCCAGGACACGTGGTTGCTGACCCACAGCATCGGCGCTTTCGGCAAATCACCGTGCACGGTCACGCGAAAGGGCAGGGCGTTGCTCAAGCGCGTCATGAAGAACCGCGACCAGCGTTGGCGGCGGACCATCGAATGGGCGATCCCCAAACGTTCGAACAGCCCGAACACACCGGCCATGCTCAACCCCAGCGCCACCACCACCAGCACTCGCGCAATCCGCGCGTACACCCGTAACCGGCTCATTAAACAGCCGCCTTGAAGTGCTTGGCGTAACGCGGGCAGAGCTCATCGCGCTTGAGCAGGATGAACACGTCGGCGACC
>DQGF01000437.1 GCA_003525045.1 Pseudomonas sp.
CTGGATGGATTTGAGGTCGTTGACTTCGTATTCCATGTAGCCGCGGATGGCTTCCCAGTGACTGATAGAACACGGTGTATTGCACGACCTGTTCCGGCTGGAGGCGCAGGGGCAAGGTGTAGAACAGTGGCCGGGTCAGTTCGGGGTGTTTCTCCAGATAACCGAGGAGGGTTTCGCTGGCGTGGTCGCTGCGGCAGATGTCCTTGAGGCAGGCGTATTCGGCGGTGAAGGCCTGATGGAGTTGCTGTCGATCCTGCGCGTCGTAGTACCAGGCCGAGCGATGGAAGCGACCGGCACCCACCAGCATCGTGCGGTCAGCGGTAATGCGCTCGAGCAATCGGTTCCAGCGGCCAAGGTCGTCGCGGTGCTGAAACAGCGCCGCGTCCATGGTCGGCCGGTCGATGAAATCGTTGACCCCGCGCTTACCACTGAAGCTGGAGCCTTCGAGCACATCGACGATGCGTTTGTTTTGCTCTTGGCCGAGTTTTATCAAGGTATCGAGGTGACGTTCGACGAAATCGTCGGGCGCGACCTTGAAATGTTGGCGAGCGTAGTAACGGCGGTCTGCCTCGTCACTGGCGCGGCTGTGGGCGATGAAGTCGGGTGTGGCGCCCTGGTACTTGGCGAATTTGAACGCTTCGGCATGGGCTTCTTTGCGCAATTGCTGCAGCTCCGGAGGCGCGGGAGCGTCCAGCGGCTCGACCTTGCCGCCCTTGTTCAGGTAGTCGAGCAAGGCTTTGCGGGTGTGCTCCCGATCCGGTTCGGGCAATTGTTCCAGATCTTCAAAAAGCACCTGGACCGACGGATCTTTGCTGGCGTCGGCCAGCTTGCCGATATCCGCCGGACTGAGCAGGCTCAGGGACTCGATATAACAGGCCAACAGGTAATCGCGTTCGTTATTGTCGGTATTGCTCCAGTCGTCGACCCAGCCGACCACGGTGTCCTGATATTCGGCCAGATCGCGCAATACGCCGAGGTCGTCGTGGACCACAAGGAACAGGGTGTCGTCCTGATAGGCTGGGCGCACCCGCCCGAGAAACTCGCCGATATGCGCCTCGCGAAAGCGCCGCGGCTGCTCCCACAAATAGGGTTCACGTTCGTGCTTGGGGGCGTCGCTGACGTGCACCGTCGGCAATAGAACGGCGTCCGGTGGCGACTCGGCTTCCAGGTCGGAGCGGTCTTGCGCAGCTTGCGCCTGCTGGACCGGTACCGTAGCAATCTCCGCCAGCGACTGCTTGCCTTGCGCGACCGTCAGTAGGTGTTCGCCGCCGGTTTGGCAATGCACCGGGCCGAGGTCGACGGCCTGCATGAAGTGTTCGCGTTCCTCGCGGCTGTCGAGCACTTGCGTGCATTTGGCCGCGCTCCACTGCACTTCGGCGAAGGTCACATGCAGGGTGCTGCGTCTTGAAAACAGCAGTGCAGGACGCTCTTCGATGGGCATGCGCTGATCGCTGTCGACCTTGGCGCCCTTGTGCAGCAAGGCGCTGACCAGTCCGTTGAGTACCTGATATTCGTGCAGGTGGCCAGTCACGCTGTCGATGACGTACAACCAGCCATCGCGCAGCATGCGAATGCCCAGCGGGCGGGTCGTCAGGGCATACGGCAGCTTCAATTCGGCACTCGGGTCGAGGGGCTTTTCCACCAGTCCATAACGCAAGGGCAACAACTGCACATGGGTTTGCCGCAAAGGGCAGGCCCCCAGAGAGCCGATGGGGGATTTGGATGCCGCAGCTGCGGCGAGGTTGGCGGGTGAAGTCATGGGCTCCCCCGTTGGCTGGCCCAGTGCCGGGCCAGGTCAGCGGCCAACGCCATGCGTTCGCCGGGGGATTGCAGCGATTGTGTATGGAGCGTTTGGGTGATGCGCGCGGGCTGATTGAGTACCTGAATGTCGCAGGAAAAATCAACGTCGCATCTGAAAATGACTTGGTCGGCAGCACTGAACATCCACATATCCCTGCGTCTATTAAAGGCACGGAACATTGCGTGGACTTACTGAGCGGCGCTGTCAGGCGAATCTCTATTTGGTGTAGGACCGCTCCGTTAAGTCAGATCGCTGTCGAGGGCCGAGTGTATGAAGTGAAATCCGAAGGAATAAAGTAATGGTCTCCAGAAAAATGAATGCTGCGAATGCCGAAAGAGTCTATTGCCCATCCGCCGGGTGCTGTTGCGCACCATCAGGGAGTGGTTCAGCGCCTATCGGGCCGATTGTTTAAGGACGCGTCATGACCCAACGGTTACTCCAATTTGATCAAGTGTCGTTCAACCTGCCTGACGGGCGCGTTCTGTTCGATCACTTGAACCACGCCTTCAGTACCAGGGCCACCGGCATCGTGGGTGCCAATGGCTGTGGCAAGTCCTTGCTTGGCCGGCTTCTGACGGGGGAACAGTTGCCCTCCAGCGGCATTGTCCGTCGCGAAGGCGGGGTTTATGCCGTGGCACAGTTACTGGAACCCGAGCGCTATCCCTGCGTTGCGGCGCTGGCCGGGGTCGACCATATTCTGGCGGCGCTGGATCGCATTGCCCAAGGCAGCGTCGACGATGACGACCATTCGCTCGCGGTCGACCAATGGGATTGCGCCACACGCCTTAAGGCGGAACTGCAGCAGATCGGCCTGGGTCATTTGAATCCCGACGCGCGCACCGACGCACTCAGTGGTGGCGAACGGCAACGGGTGGCGCTGCTGGGGGCGTGGTTATCCAGAGCCGACTGGCTCATTCTGGATGAGCCCAGCAACCATCTGGATATTGAGCAGCAACACAAGCTTGCGCAGCAGATCGATCGCTGGCCCAACGGCTTGGTGTTGATCAGCCACGACCGGGGCCTTCTGGAGCACGTGAACGAAATTGTCGAGCTTTCACCCTTGGGGCTGGCCGTTTATGGCGGCAACTACAGTCAGTATGCGGCGGCGCGTGAGCAAGAACAGCAGTCGTTCCAGTCGGCATTGCAAGGGGAGCGGGCGCAGGCCAAGCGCGAGCAACGTGAAATGGTCGTGCAGATGGAGCGTCAGCAACGGCGTAATGCGCGCGGCGACCGTCAGGCCCGTGACGGCAATCAGACCAAGCTGATCACCAACGCCCAGAAAGAGCGCAGCGAAAACAGTCAGGGGAAATTGCGCCTCAATCAACAGGTGGCCCGGGAGCTGCAGCAACAACGAATCGCCGAGGCCCGTGCGCGGTGTGCGCCGGACATTCAACGCATGATGCTGTCTCCGGAAAGCGTAGTGCCCAATGGCAAGCTGATTGTGCAGCTCAACGACGTCATTCTCCCGTTCGGTTACGCGGCGCCGGTCAATCTGACACTGACGGGGCCTATGCGCATGGCGATCCTGGGCGCCAACGGCAGCGGCAAGTCGACTCTGTTGCAGGTGATCGCCGGCCAACTGCCGGTGCGCGAAGGCAAACTCATACGCAGTTGTCATGTCGGCTGGCTGGATCAACACGCCGGATTACAGTACCCCGAACGCACGGCGGTGCAATGGCTCTACGAGAGTAATCCGGAGTTGCCTGAAGCCGCGGCGCGAACCCGGTTGGCGCAGATGGGCATTGATGCGGACCGTGCAACGCTCAAGACCTGTCAGTTGAGCGGCGGCGAACGCCTGAAAATAGCACTGGCTGCGCAGTTATATGCACAGCGGCCACCGCAATTACTATTGCTGGACGAACCGGACAACCATTTGGACTTGCCCAGTAAAATTGCGCTGGAGCAGATGCTTGATCAGTACCAAGGGGCATTGATCGTCGTCTCGCACGACAGCGCTTTTTTACAGGCCATTCATCTGGACGCCGAGTTCCATCTCGACAGCGAGCTGTTGGTGTCCGAAACCTGATGATGACCGGCTAGGTGTTGCCCTGCGCACAGGCGCTGGTATGCCTGCAATCTTGACCTTGGCCGGCATCATTTTGGATAGAGCGGCGGCAACCCGCTATCACCCACCGGCTCCTGAACCCGCTCGGCCATCGGGATCGCCGGTTGCCAGCGGGTACACCACCAGAGGCCGAAGCCGAACAGGGTGGTGCTGGCCGGAGTCACCGTGCTGAATTTTCACCACCACAAGGCATGGAAACGGCTCAACATCCCCAGCCTTTCGCTGTTGTTCGAGGTGTGGAGTAGACATGGCGCTATCAGTCTTGTTGGGCATGATCGGCCAGCTCCAGCAAATGAGCTTCAACCAGCAACATCGGTTGACACTCGGTGACGGTTTGAGCAGGCAGCGCAGGGAAACGGCCTTCGCCACGGGGGTTGATGCGAATGACACGATTGCGAGAAACCCATGCACCCTTGGCGTTCAAGGTCTGCATGTATGCACCCATCATGCGCGACGTTTGTCGGTCGGATTCAATCGCTGCACTTCAGCAAAAATCTCGGTAATCGGCCGGCGAGGCTGCCGCTTTTGCAGTTGTCGGACTTGTTCGCTCATTCGAACTAGTTCTTCGCTCGGCTGGGCCCATTGCTCCTTCGGCAGCGGCTCAGACCATTGCTGCATCACTTCTGGCATGGCCAGCGGGCCCATTTTCTGGAGGCGCCGGATTTCCCATTCGGTCAGGTAGTTGGGAATCGTCCACAGCGTCATGACGTGGTACAGGTACCAGAAAAATCCCGAGAGCCGGTTGCGTGAACCGTCGCGGATTTGCTGATGCATGCGTGCGCGGGCGTTGTGGAAAGTGTGCAGGCCTTCGTGGGGCGGGTCGTTCGGGCCTTGCAG
>DQGF01000136.1:0-3136 GCA_003525045.1 Pseudomonas sp.
TCTGCAGCAAAGCCGTTGCCTGGCAGTTCAACCGCCGTCAGGCACACGCCGTTGACGGCGATGCTGTCGCCCAGTTTGACGTCGCTCAGGTCGAGCTTGCCGGTTTCTACGTGTACCCGCACATCTCCGCCTTTTGGGGTCAATGCACGAATACTGCCGATGGATTCGATGATGCCGGTAAACATGGAGTCCTCCTCGAGAACAAAGCCGTCGCTGGGCGCAGGCCGGGAATTATACGCTTGCCGCTGGCACAGGAATGGCGATGACTCGCCAATCATCGCCAACCGCGCGGATTTCAGTGATTTTGAGCTCGGGCGCGTCTTTCATCTGCGCCAGCGGCCAGTTCAGCAGCGGCCGTGCCGAGGAGCCAAGGAACTTGCCGGCGATGAAAATCTGGAATTCATCCACCAGCCCTTGTTGGGCGAAGGCCCCGGCGAGACGCGGACCGGCTTCGACCAGCACTTCGTTGACCCCGCGGTGGGCAAGTTCGACCAGCAGTTTGCGCAGGTCGACCAGACCATCCTCGCCGGCCACGATCAGGCATTCCGGGCCGTTGGCGTATTGCTCTTCGATCGCCATGCAGGTGGCGACCAGCGCCGGGCCGGCCTTGAAGAAAGGCGCGTCCAGCGGCACTCGCAGACGGCCGTCGATCAGCACGCGCAGCGGCGGACGGCTGATCGCCAAAGCAGTTTGTTCCGCGTCCAGGCCCAACTCATCGGCACGCACGGTCAAGCGAGCGTTGTCCGCCAGCACCGTGTCGGCGCCGGTCAGCACCACACTGGCCTGGGCACGCAGGCGTTGTACCGCCGAACGTGCCGCCGGGCCGGTAATCCACTGGCTTTCGCCGCTTTCCATCGCCGTGCGACCGTCAAGGCTCATGGCCAACTTGACCCGCACGAACGGCAATCCGTGTTCCATGCGTTTGAGGAAGCCCTCGTTAAGCTTGCGTGCCTCACCTTCGAGCACGCCGCTTTCGGTGGCAATGCCGGCCTGGGCCAGGCGTTGCAGACCACGACCGGCGACTTCCGGGTTCGGGTCCTGCATTGCCGCAACGACTCGGACCACGCCGGCATTCACCAGCGCATCGGCGCAGGGCGGCGTGCGACCGTGGTGGCTGCACGGTTCGAGGGTCACGTAAGCGGTGGCGCCGCGCGCCTTGTCGCCGGCAGCGCGCAGGGCGTGGACTTCGGCGTGGGGTTCGCCGGTGCGTTCATGCCAGCCCTCGCCGACGATTTGTCCGTCACGCACGATCACGCAGCCCACCCGCGGGTTGGGGTGCGTCGTGTAGTGACCTTTGCGCGCCAGCTGCAGCGCGCGGGCCATGTAATGGGCGTCGAGGATGGCTTGTTCGGGGGAAGTGGTCATTCTTTTACCGGCTCACGGGCCAGGCGATCGATCTCTTCACGGAACTCGTTGAGGTCCTGGAAGCGGCGATACACCGAAGCGAAGCGAATATAGGCGACTTCGTCGAGCTTTTGCAGCTCGGCCATCACCAGTTCACCGACCACGAGGGATTTGACCTCGCGCTCGCCGGTGGCGCGCAGTTTGTGTTTGATGTGCACCAGCGACGATTCGAGGCGCTCGACACTCACCGGGCGTTTCTCCAGCGCACGCTGCATACCGGCGCGGAGTTTTTCTTCGTCGAACGGCTGGCGGCTGCCGTCGGTTTTGATCAGGCGCGGCAACACTAGTTCGGCAGTCTCGAACGTCGTGAAACGCTCGCCGCAGGCCAGGCATTCGCGCCGGCGGCGCACCTGTTCGCCCTCGGCGACCAGACGCGAGTCGATGACCTTGGTGTCGTTGGCACCGCAGAAGGGACAGTGCATGGTGGCAGGCAACAAAAAAAGGGAGGGCCATGGTAGCGCATCCCCGTGGCAAGACAAGCCATAGGCTTTGCGGTATACAGACGGGTTATACCGTTTGATCCATGGATTTCACCTAGCTGGAGCCACCAATGTCCATACGACCGCTCATTTTGCTCAGTCTTTTCAGCCTGCTGGTGGCCTGTAGCAGCGATGCGCCCCAGCCACCGACGCCCGGTCCCGCGCCACAACAGGCGCAGAAGAAAGCCAAAGAGTCTGCCGACCTCGGCCCGTTGCCCGCGCATCAACGTGAATTGAGCGGCACCTTGCAAGGTGTGCCGGCCGGCGCCGAAGTCGAATTGGCGCTGCTGGTGATCGACAACCAGGACCGCCCGCAACAATTGCTCGCCAGTTCCAGCCTGATCGGCACTAATCAGGTATTGCCGTTTCGCCTGCGTTTCAACCCGGAATCCTTTCCGGTAGGTGCCCGCGTTGAACTGCGTGGCCGCGCCAGCCAGTCCGGCCAGTTGATTTTGCACCTGCCGTCGCAAGTCATCACCCAGCCAACGACCCAGGCGATGGGCCAACTGCAATTCGTCAAAGCACCATGATTGCACCGCTCGACCTGCAACAGGCATTGGCTGAACTGCTCGGTGATGCACAGCTGGTGGCCTGTGCCTTGCCGGATACCGAACTGAAGCTTTGGCTGATCGACGGCGATAACATGGACCGCGCCTTCAGCCCGGAAGAAACCCGGCGCATCCTGCATGAGCCGCCGTACTGGAGCTTCTGCTGGGCCAGCGGGCTGGCGGTGGCGCGCTATCTTGCCGAATTCCCTGAATGGGTCAAAGGCAAGCGGGTGCTGGATTTCGGCGCCGGTTCCGGGGTGGCGGGCATTGCAGCGGTGAAGGCAGGCGCACTGGAAGTGGTGGCCTGCGACCTGGATCCGCTGGCGATTGCCGCGTGTCGGGCGAATGCCGAACTCAATGAGGTGCAGCTCAGCTACTCGACGGATTTTTTTGCCGAGGCGGATCGGTTTGATCTGATTCTGGTGGCCGATGTGCTGTATGACCGGGCGAATTTGCCTCTGCTCGACGAATTTCTGAGTCGCGGCCGGGAGGCGCTGGTGGCGGATTCGCGGGTGAGGGATTTTCGTCATCCGTTGTATCAACGGATCGAGATGCTGGAGGCGATGACCCTGCCTGATCTGGCCGAGCCCGAAGAGTTTCGGTATGTGAGCCTGTACCATGCGCGGCGCGCCTAAAAGCTTCGCGGGCAAGCCTCGCTCCTACAGGTCCGCGTAGATTTCGAAATCGACACCAACCCTGTCGGAT
>DQGF01000136.1:3458-5678 GCA_003525045.1 Pseudomonas sp.
ACCCTGTCGGATACTTCGATATCGACCCTGTGGGATATTTCGATATCGACACCGACCCTGTAGGAGCGAGCGATGCGGCGACCCGACTTGCCCGCGAAGGCAATCTGTCAGACTGCTCACACTTTCAGCCACCCCCCGCCAAGCCGTATAGTTGCCCCATTCACGCTTCCAAGAGATCCCCCATGAGTCAGGAAACGCCGTACATCTTCGACGCCACGACTGCCGACTTCGAGCAATCGGTGATCGAGAACTCTTTTCACAAACCGGTACTGGTGGATTTCTGGGCCGAATGGTGTGCGCCGTGCAAGGCACTGATGCCGATGCTGCAAACCATCGCCGAGAGTTATCAGGGCGAATTGCTGCTGGCCAAGGTCAATTGCGACGTCGAGCCGGACATCGTCTCGCGCTTCGGTATTCGCAGCCTGCCGACGGTCGTGCTGTTCAAGGACGGTCAGCCGGTGGATGGTTTTGCCGGTGCCCAACCGGAATCCGCAGTCCGCACGATGCTTGAGCCTCACGTACAAATGCCGCCACCGACTGCAGCCGATCCATTCGAGCAAGCTCAGGCACTGTTCGATGACAACCGCTTTGCCGACGCCGAAGCCACCCTCAAAGTACTGTTGGGCGAAGACAACACCAACGCCCGCGCGCTGATTCTTTACGCCCGCTGCCTTACCGAACGTGGCGAGCTGGGCGAAGCGCAAACCGTGCTCGACGCGGTCAAGAGCGATGAGCACAAGGCTGCCCTGGCTGGCGCCAAGGCGCAGATCCAGTTTCTCGGCCAGGCCAAGGACCTGCCGGATGCGGCGGACCTGAAAGCGCGCCTGGCGAAAAACCCGCAGGACGATGAAGCGGTGTATCAACTGGCGATCCAGCAGTTGGCCCGTCAGCAGTACGACGCGGCGCTGGATGCGTTGCTCAAGCTGTTCATCCGCAACCGCAGCTACAGCGAAGGCTTGCCGCACAAGACCTTGCTGCAGGTGTTCGAACTGCTGGGCAACGATCACCCGCTGGTGACCACGTATCGCCGCAAGCTGTTTGCTGCTCTCTATTGACCGGATCGAGCCATGTAAACCCGATCCCGTAGGAGCTGCGGCACGCTGCGATCTTTTGCTTTTGACGTTTGGGTCTACTCGATCCAGCTGTAGAGCGGCGTATCCCCGCCGCTCACCACCTTGACGTCCGGGCAGTGGCGCAAGCGTACCAACAGGCGTTTGCCCGACGCCGCGCTGCCAGTCAGCCCTTCCAGCTGCTCCAGCAAATCCGGGCCGCTCAATTGCCCGGCCTTGCGCAGCAGGTCCTTGGCAATTTGCCACAACGCATCATCCTGATTCACCGGTTTGGCCGGCGCAGCACTGGCCGCGGCCTCGGGTTTGCTCACCTGTAACTGCGCGCCAAGCCGAGCCCAGTCAGCGTCATCCATCTCCAAGGTCAAATCCACCGGCCAGTCGCCGATGCTTCCGCGTATACGCAACATAAGTCTGCTCCTGCACATTTCTGACTCACATGCTCCCATGGGACTTGTGTAACGCCAAGCGGGCGGTCAAACTCTCGGCAAATACGTTATAAGATCACATAACAAAATATTCATTTTACTTCCGGAGAGTCGTCATGCGTCGTCTGCTTCTCGCTTTGCCATTCGCCCTGTTGCCGCTGGCTGTCGCCCAGGCTGCCGATGAACATGATCATGAGCACGGCAGCCTCGGCGCCCACGAACACGGCGTCGGGCGCCTGAACGCTGCGCTGGACGGCCAGACCCTGGAGCTGGAACTGCAAAGCCCGGCGATGAACCTGGTGGGCTTCGAACACGCCGCCACTACCGATGCCGACAAGGCCAAGGTAGCCGCCGTCCGGGCGCAGCTGGAAAAACCGCTGACACTGTTCAATCTGCCGAAAGCCGCCAGTTGTGTGGTCGCCACGCAGGAGCTGGAAAGCCCGTTGTTCGGCGACAAGCCCGATGCAGACGATGACCAAGACGAAGACGCCAAGGACGAGCATCACCACGACCACAGCGAAATCCACGCGCATTACCAATTCAGCTGCTCGGCCCCCGGCGCGCTGAAAACCCTGGACCTGGCGAACATCTTCAACACCTTCCCGGCAACCCAGAAAATTCAGGTACAACTGATCAGCCCGAGCGGGCAGCAAGGGGTTGAAGTGACGGCCAAGGCGGCCGCCCTGAAATTCTGATCCACCGCAAAACCCTGTAGGAGCGAGGCT
>DQGF01000048.1:0-3672 GCA_003525045.1 Pseudomonas sp.
TCGCAGGCCTGGCCGATCACGATCGGGCCAGCACCGAGAATCAGGATGCTTTTAATGTCTGTACGTTTTGGCATGGGTTTGTCACTCAAATCCGCAGGTCAGTCGGCAAGCCGTCTTGTTCAATCTCTGAAGCCTTGAGGGGGCCACCGGTGGTCGGGACCACCCTCAAGACATGCAACATCAAGGCGAGCGATCAGCGTCGCTTGGCCATTTCGTTGATGAAGCGATCGAACAATGGCGCTACGTCGTTCGGGCCAGGGCTGGCTTCAGGGTGACCCTGGAAGCTGAAGGCGCTCTTGTCGGTAAGCTCGATGCCTTGCAGGGTGCCGTCAAACAGCGATTTGTGGATCGCGCGGACGTTGCCTGGCAGAGTTGCTTCGTCTACCGCAAAACCGTGGTTCTGGCTGGTGATCATCACCACACCGCTGTCCAGGTCCTGGACCGGGTGGTTGGCACCGTGGTGGCCGTGACCCATTTTCAGGGTCTTGGCGCCGGAGGCCAGGGCCAGCAGTTGGTGACCGAGGCAGATACCAAAGACCGGGATGTCGGTTTTCAGCACGTCCTTGATCGCCTGGATCGCGTAGTCACAAGGCTCGGGATCTCCAGGGCCGTTGGACAGGAACACGCCATCCGGATTGAGCGCCAACGCGTCAGCCGCTGGGGTTTGCGCCGGCACTACGGTCACGCGGCAACCGCGCGCAACCAGCATGCGCAGGATGTTCTGCTTGACGCCGTAGTCGTAGGCAACCACGTGGTATGGCAGCTCGGAGGCTTCGATAGTTGCGTGGCTGTCGGTTTTCAGATCCCAGACAGTCGAGCGCCATTCGTAGCTTTCTTTGGTGCTGACGACTTTCGCCAGGTCCATGCCCTTGAGGCCAGGGAAGCCCTGAGCGGCGGCGATGGCGGCTTCTTCGGAAATGTTGTCACCGGCCATGATGCAGCCATTCTGCGCGCCTTTCTCACGCAGAATGCGCGTCAGGCGGCGAGTGTCGATACCAGCGATAGCCACCACATTGTTGGCTTTCAGGTAGTCGGACAAAGACAGCTTGTTACGCCAGTTGCTCGCAACCAGTGGCAGGTCACGGATGACCAGGCCAGCGGACCAGACGCGATCGGACTCGGCGTCTTCCGGCGTGGTGCCGGTGTTGCCGATGTGCGGGTAAGTCAGGGTAACGATCTGTTGGGCGTAGGAAGGATCGGTAAGGATTTCCTGATAGCCGGTCATGGCGGTGTTGAACACCACCTCACCAACGGTTTGACCGTCGGCTCCAATGGCTTCGCCGCGAAAAATGCTGCCATCAGCAAGGGCGAGTATGGCTGGCTTAGTCAAGAAGACCTCCCGTAAATAAAGCCTGAAAGGGCGATCGCAGGTTGTAAAAAAGCGGAGTGACGTATGGACACGTCACCCCGCTTCTTCACCGAATAATTCTGCGCGCTTTTAGTGGACACACTAAAGCTGTAGCTTACAGAAAAAGGCATTTTTGGTCTACCGCCAATGAGCCCTAAAGGCCGGAGAATGCGACAGGACGTCGCTTGGCGGGATAAAACCGGGTCCAAACGCTGAGTTTGAACCCGATTTCGGGCATATCTTAACGCAGGTCGAGCACGTCTTGCATGTCGTAAAGGCCTGGCCCACGTCCGTTCAGCCACAAAGCCGCACGTACCGCGCCCTTGGCGAAGGTCATGCGACTGGAAGCCTTGTGCGTGATCTCGACACGCTCACCGTCGGCAGCGAAGAGTACGGTGTGATCGCCCACGATGTCACCGGCACGCACAGTGGCGAAGCCGATGGTTTCGCGAGCACGGGCACCGGTCTGACCTTCACGACCGTACACCGCTACTTCCTTCAGGTTGCGACCCAACGCATTGGCAATCACCTCACCCATGCGCACGGCAGTACCCGACGGCGCATCGACTTTATGCCGATGGTGGGCTTCGGTAATTTCGATATCGACATCATTGCCCAACACGCGAGCCGCAGTGTCGAGCAACTTCAGGCACAGGTTGACACCGACACTGAAGTTGGCGGCGAAGACGATCGGAATATCCTTGCCCGCCTCGGCCAGCAATTGCTTTTCTTCAACGCTGAAGCCGGTGGTGCCAATGATCATCGACTTACCGTGCTTGCGGCAGAACGCGAGATTCTTCAAGGTCACCGTCGGGTGCGTGAAGTCGATCAGCACGTCGAACTCGTCGACCACCCGATCCAGATCACCGGACAGCGGCACGCCGATCCGACCCAGCGCCGCCAGCTCGCCGGCATCGGCACCGACCAGCGTGCTGTCCGGGCGATCCACCGCCGCCGTCAGACCGGCGCCCGGCGTTTGCTGCACGGCTTCGATCAGGGTCTTGCCCATGCGCCCGGCGGCGCCCATCACTGCAATACGTCGCATGCCTGTCTCCTTACAAATCGCCGAAGAAGCGCTTAACGCCTTCGAACCAACCGGTGGTTTTCGGCGAATGACTGTTGTCGTCCGCCAGCGAGCTGCGGAACTCTTCCAGCAATTCGCGCTGACGACGACCCAGATTGACCGGGGTTTCGACCGCCACACGACACATCAGGTCACCGGCACCGCCACCACGCACTGGCGCGACGCCTTTGCCGCGAACACGGAACTGCTTGCCGGTCTGGGTCCCCTCAGGGATCTTCAGTTTGACCCGACCATCAAGGGTTGGAATCTCCAGCTCGCCACCCAGCGCCGCGTCGACAAAGCTGATCGGCACTTCGCAGAACAGGTGCTTGCCGTCACGCTGGAAGATGGCGTGCTCACGCACGTTGATCACCACGTACAGGTCGCCGGTCGGACCACCCTGCGCACCCGCCTCGCCTTCGCCGGACAGGCGAATGCGGTCACCGGTATCGACGCCGGCCGGCACTTTTACCGAGAGCGTCTTGTACTCTTCGACACGGCCTTCGCCGTGGCAGGAATCGCACGGATCGGAAATGATCTTGCCTTGGCCATGGCAGCGCGGGCAGGTCTGCTGCACAGAGAAAAAGCCTTGCTGCATGCGGACCTGGCCGATACCGCCACAGGTCGGGCAAGTGACAGGCGAAGAGCCTTTCTTGGCACCCGAACCGTCGCACGGCTTGCAGTTGACCAGTGTCGGAACGCGGATATTCACGGTGGTACCGCGCACCGCTTCTTCCAGGTTCAGCTCCAGGGTGTAACGCAGGTCGCTGCCACGCTGAGCGCCGCCACGAGCACCGCCGCGACCGCCACCGAAGAAGTCACTGAAGACATCACCGAAGATGTCGGAGAAGTTCTGACCGCCAAACCCGGCACCGCCGCCGCCCATGCTCGGATCGACACCGGCATGGCCGTACTGGTCGTACGCCGCGCGCTTGCTGGAGTCGGACAATACTTCGTAGGCCTCGTTGGCCTCCTTGAACATCTCTTCCGACGATTTGTCATCGGGATTACGGTCCGGGTGGTGCTTCATCGCCAGGCGACGGTAGGCCTTTTTCAGGTCTCCTTCGCTTGAGCCGCGCTCAACACCCAATACTTCGTAATAGTCACGCTTTGCCATAAGTCTTTGCACTCTTAAGGACGTTCGGCAAACCCCTCCTGAGCCTCGCCAAACTCGTTGAGCCCCAATACAGGCCCGGACCCAACTCACGTCAATTCAACGATCCTGGTCTTTGATTCGATGCGGTACTTTCGGCTCGAAAAG
>DQGF01000048.1:3972-4186 GCA_003525045.1 Pseudomonas sp.
CGGTACTTTCGGCTCGAAAAGCAGGAGCATTCCCGGCCATACCGCCAGCACCCGAGCGTTGTCGCATGCTGTAAAAATTCGCTAACTCCAGACACGCCAACGCGGGAGCAAGCTCCCGCGCGGCGACATCCTACCAGTCACCGCCTGAAGGCAGACAACCGGGCGACCAACAACATTACTTGTGGTCTTTGACTTCTTCAAACTCAGCGTCGAC
>DQGF01000048.1:4504-4704 GCA_003525045.1 Pseudomonas sp.
ACGTCATCCGCCTTTTGAGCCGCTTCACCTTGCGGTGCCGCGCCTTCAGCTGGCTGAGCCTGCTCGGCGTACATTTTCTGAGCCACTGGCGCGGAGACCTTGGACAGTTCTTCAACCTTGGCATCGATAGCAGCCTTGTCGTCGCCTTTAATGGCGGCTTCCAGGGCAACTACTGCGGCTTCGATTGCAGTCTTCTCTTC
>DQGF01000048.1:5004-5195 GCA_003525045.1 Pseudomonas sp.
TCGATTGCAGTCTTCTCTTCAGCGGTCACTTTGTCGCTAGCATCAGCGACCATTTTGCGCGTCGAGTGAACCAGGGCGTCGCCTTGGTTACGGGCGCTGGCCAGCTCTTCGAACTTGCGGTCTTCTTCAGCGTTCACTTCAGCATCACGAACCATCTGCTGAATTTCTTCCTCGGACAGACCGGAGTTGGC
>DQGF01000048.1:5558-6579 GCA_003525045.1 Pseudomonas sp.
TTGGCGTCGATGTCGAAGGTCACTTCGATTTGTGGCACGCCACGTGGTGCTGGTGGAATCTCGGCGAGGTCGAACTTGCCCAGGGACTTGTTCTGTGCGGCTTGCTTGCGCTCACCTTGCAGCACGTGAATGGTCACTGCGCCCTGGTTGTCGTCGGCAGTCGAGAACACTTGCGATTTCTTGGTAGGAATCGTGGTGTTTTTCTCGATCAGCGCAGTCATCACGCCGCCCATGGTTTCGATACCCAGGGTCAACGGGCTGACGTCGAGCAGCAGAACGTCTTTCACGTCACCGGCCAATACCGCGCCCTGGATAGCAGCACCCATGGCAACAGCTTCGTCGGGGTTGACGTCTTTACGTGCTTCTTTACCGAAGAAATCGGTGACCAGCTTTTGAACCAATGGCATACGGGTCTGACCGCCGACCAGGATCACGTCATTGATTGCACCCACTTCAATGCCGGCGTCTTTCATGGCGATACGGCAAGGTTCGATGGTGCGTTGAACCAGGTCTTCAACCAGCGCTTCCAGCTTGGAACGCGAGATTTTCACGTTCAAGTGCTTAGGACCGGTAGCATCTGCAGTGATGTACGGCAGGTTAACGTCGGTCGACTGGCTCGAGGACAGTTCGATCTTGGCTTTTTCAGCAGCTTCTTTCAGACGCTGCATCGCCAGCGGGTCACCTTTAAGGTTCATGCCGCTTTCTTTCTTGAATTCGTCGACGAGGTAGTCGATCAGACGAATGTCAAAGTCTTCACCGCCCAGGAAGGTGTCGCCGTTGGTGGCCAACACTTCGAACTGGTGCTCGCCATCGACTTCAGCGATTTCGATCACGGAAACGTCGAAAGTACCGCCGCCCAAGTCATAAACGATCACGGTGTGATCGCCCTTGGCCTTGTCCATACCGTAAGCCAGAGCGGCTGCAGTCGGTTCGTTGATGATACGTTTTACGTCCAGGCCCGCGATGCGGCCGGCGTCTTTAGTGGCTTGACGCTGGCTGTCGTTGAAGTAGGCCGGAACGG